>CANHBC010000023.1 GCA_947458835.1 Betaproteobacteria bacterium
CGGTCGCGGATGACCAGTTCGACCGCGTCCAGATCGGCCTTGACAAGGGTGCGGAACACTTCCATCGGGGCTCGGCGCGCGCGGGCGCTCTTGGTGGCCGGACATCGGCGGTTAGCCCGCAAGCATAGCAGGAGCCACCAATGCCCGGCGTCCGGCCGTGCCTGCCCCGCCCCGCCGGGCGTATCCTCCTCCGCCGACACAGGGCGGCCACGCCCCCCTTTGACTGTCTGCCGGCGCGAAGGTATATTCGTGGGTTCCGTAGGTTCCGGTATGCCGGATCCACGTCCGTCCCAGGAGCGTTCCCATGTATGCGGTCATCCAGACCGGTGGCAAGCAGTACCGCGTTGCCGTCGGCGATCAACTGAACATCGAGAAGCTGGCGGTGGCCGTCGGCGACGAAATCGCGCTCGACAAGGTGCTGATGATCTCCGACGGCGAGACGCTGTCGGTCGGCAAGCCCCTGCTCGCGAACGCGACGGTCAAGGCGACGGTGATCGGCGAAGGCCGTGGCGACAAGGTCCACATCTTCAAGATGCGCCGGCGGAAGCACTATCGCCGCAGCCAGGGCCACCGTCAGTCGTACACCAAGGTCCGCATCGACACCATCCAGGCCTGAAACCCGGCCTGACGCTCGCACACAGGAGTCCAGCATGGCACACAAGAAAGCAGGCGGCAGTTCGCGCAACGGTCGCGATTCCGAGTCAAAGCGGCTCGGCGTGAAGCGTTACGGCGGCGAAGCCGTGTCCGCAGGCTCGATCATCGTCCGCCAGCGGGGCACGCGCATGCGTGCCGGCGACAACGTCGGCGTGGGCCGCGACCACACCCTGTTCGCGCTGGTGCAGGGGCTGGTCAAGTTCGAGCTCAAGGGCGAACAGCTGCGCACGACGGTCAGCATCGTCCCTGCCTGAGCAGGCGAGGCACACGCGGTGACGGAGCCCTGCCGGCGACGGCAGGGCTTCTTCTTTTCCGCACACGGGCATTGCAATGAAATTCGTCGACGAAGCGATCATCGATGTACTCGCCGGCAACGGCGGTGACGGCGCGGCCAGCTTCCGCCGCGAGAAGTACATCCCGAGGGGCGGACCCGACGGTGGCGACGGCGGACGCGGCGGCAACATCCATGCGGTCGCCGACCGCAACATCAACACGCTCGTCGATTTCCGCTTCGCGCGTACCCACCGCGCCGGTCACGGCGAGCGGGGGATGGGGTCGGACTGCTACGGCGCGGCCGGCAAGGATATCGTGCTACGGATGCCAGTCGGCACCCTGGTGTTCGACGCCGAGACCGACAGCCCGATCGCCGACCTGGCAAGGGACGGCGACATTGCCCTGCTCGCCCGAGGCGGCAAGGGCGGCCTGGGTAACCTGCACTTCAAGTCGAGCATCAACCGCGCGCCGCGCCAGTCGACGCCCGGCGAACACGGCGAAGTGCGCAAGCTGCGGCTGGAGCTGCGCGTGCTGGCCGATGTCGGGCTGCTCGGCATGCCCAACGCCGGCAAGTCGACGCTGATCCGGGCGGTATCGGCGGCGCGTCCCAAGGTGGCGGACTACCCGTTCACCACCCTGCATCCGAACCTCGGTGTGGTCCGCGTCGACATCGACAACAGCTTCGTGATCGCCGACATTCCCGGGCTGATCGAGGGCGCCGCCGAGGGCGCTGGCCTCGGCCACCAGTTCCTGCGCCACCTGCAGCGGACGCACCTGCTGCTGCACCTGGTCGATGTCGTCGATGACGCGCAGGACCCGGTCGATGCCGTGCGCAAGATCGCGCGCGAACTGGTCAAGTACGACCCGGCGCTGGGCGACAAGCCGCGCTGGCTGGTCCTGAACAAGATCGACGCCCTGCCCGAGGGCACGGTCGCGCAGCTGCAGAAGGATATCGTGCGGCGTCTGCGCTGGAAGGGACCGGTGTTCGCCATCTCCGCGGTCTCCGGCGAAGGCTGCCAGCCGCTGGTGCGCGCGATCAGCGACCATCTCGCTGCCGCGCGTGCGGCGGCGGCCGCCGCGCAACCGGATCCTGAAGCCGGCCCCGGTCCTGCCGATGCGCCTGTGCCGTCCCCGGATGCCTGACCCGTGACCTGCCCCGACGCCACCCATGACCGTCGCCACCTCCGCCCAAGCCCCGCTGCCCACTGACGAAACCGGCCTTCCGGTGTTCAGCCGCGCTCGCCGCATCGTCGTCAAGGTCGGAAGCAGCCTGGTCACCAACCGCGGCCAGGGGCTCGACCGCGAAGCGCTGGCGAGGTGGGCTTCGCAGATCGCACGCCTGCGCGCCGAAGGGCGCGAGATCGTGCTGGTGTCCAGCGGAGCGATCGCCGAGGGCATGCAGCGGCTGGGCTGGGCCCGGCGCCCCAACGCGCTGCACGAGCTGCAGGCTGCCGCCGCGGTAGGCCAGATGGGACTCGCCCAGGTCTACGAGAGCTGCTTTCGCGAGCATGGCCTGCTCACCTCGCAGATCCTGCTCACCCACGAGGACCTCGCCGACCGTCGGCGCTACCTCAACGCCCGCACCACGCTGATCACCCTGCTCGGCCTGGGCGTGATCCCGATCATCAACGAGAACGACACGGTCACCACCGAAGAGATCAAGCTGGGAGACAACGACACGCTGGCGTCGCTGGTCACCAACCTGATCGAGGCCGAGGCGCTGGTCATCCTCACCGACCAGCCGGGCATCTTCACCGGCGATCCCCGGCTGGATCCTTCCGCCACCCTGCTCGCCACCGCCCGGGCCGGTGATCCCCACCTGGAATCGATCGCCGGCGGCGTGGGCAGCGCGATCGCGCGCGGTGGCATGCTGACCAAGGTGCTGGCCGCCAAGCGTGCCGCACGCAGCGGCGCCTGTACCATCGTCGCCAGCGGCGAGGAGGCGGACGTGCTGGTCCGGCTGGCCGCCGGCGAGGCGATCGGCACGCTGCTGGTGCCCGACCGTGCTCCGATGGCCGCCCGCAAGCAGTGGCTGGCCGACCAGCTGCAGGTCCGTGGACAGGTCACGCTCGATGCCGGCGCGGTGCGCGCGCTGGTGGTCGAGGGCAAGAGCCTGCTGCCGATCGGGGCGACCGCGGTGAGCGGCGAGTTCGACCGCGGCGAACTCGTGTGCTGCATCGGCCCCGACGGCGCGGAGGTCGCTCGCGGCCTCGCCAACTATCCGGCGTCGGAGGCGGCCCGCATCCTCGGACTGCGTTCCGCCGAGATCGAAGCCCGGCTTGGTTATGTGGTCGAGCCCGAACTGATCCATCGCGACAACCTGGTGGTCACCGCCCCCCGCTGAGGCCCGGGCCCGAGGGACTCCCTCAGGCCAGACCTCGGCGGTTCAATCGAGCACGGCGCGCGGATGCAGGCCGGATCGCAGCGCAGCCTGCAGCTCGCGCAGGTCTGCCGGCGCCACTCCGCCCGGGCAGAAGATGTCCCGGTGCAGCAGCGCCCGCATGCCGACCGGATCGGCCGCGCGGTCGAGCGGCACCCGGCGCGCCGCGCGCACGGGCGTCCAGCGGCCGTCGGGCGTGCCGGTAGCCAGCAGGATCCGGTCGCGCCAGCCGCAGCGGATCGCCTCGAACGTCACCGTGCGCACGCCGGTCCCGCTGCGCGCGACCATGGTGAAGCGGATCTCGTTGCCACCGACCAGCTGCAGCGACTGCTGGTCCACCGCGAAGCGCAGGTCCGGGCGCACCTCCTGGCGCAACGCGACCAGGTTGCCGTCCTCGGGCCAGCGCGGCAGCGGGATGGACACGTCCCGGCCGTCTTCGCCGCCGCCCTCCACCACCACCTGCGGACCGGTGGGCGCGGGCTCGGCCTTCACCGCGCCAGCCGCCGCGGGACGCGCAGGATCGGACGGCGGCGAACCGGCACCCGGCGTGGAACCACAGCCGGCCGACAGCAGGCCGACCGACAGCATCAGGACGCCCAGCAGGACGCCGCGGCAGCCGGCAGTACGGACGGACAGGGCGGAGGACAGGTGCATCGCGGGCATTCCCGAACGAGTGGAAGGGACAGACGATTGTAGGTCGGGCCACCCGGACCGGCCGCGTCCTCGGCAGCCGCGCGGCCATCCGCAGGCCCGGTCGGCACGGCAGGCGGTGTGGAAGGCCGCGAACGTGCCGGGCTCGACCTCAGGCCGCGCGGGTATGGCCGGTCGCGACGCCGGCAGTGTCCGCGGCTACCCGCGGCGAGGCGAGATCCTCGCGCGCGCCCGTGGATGTGCGCGTCGACGCGGCGCCCCGCGCGCCGGTGCGCGGCAGGTAGCGGGCCAGTTCGGCCAGCGCGTTGTGGTAGACGTCGCGCTTGAACTCGACCACCGCTTCCATCGGGATCCAGTAGTCGCTCCAGCGCCACGCGTCGAACTCGGGACGCTCGTTGGCGCGCAGCCGGACATCGCAGTCACGCCCGGTCAGACGCAACAGGAACCAGATCTGCTTCTGCCCGCGGTACAGGCCGCGGGAATCACGCCGCGTCCACTGTTCGGGCACGTCGTAGCGGAGCCATTCACGGGTGCGGCCGAGGATACGGACATGGCACGAATGCAGGCCGACCTCTTCCTCGAGCTCGCGATACATCGCCTGCTCCGGCGTCTCGCCGCGCTTCATGCCGCCCTGCGGGAACTGCCAGGCATCCTCGCGCACGCGCTTGCCCCAGAAAACCTGGTTGCGCGCATTGCTGAGGATGATGCCGACATTCAGACGATAGCCATCGCGATCGATCACCGCATGCCCCCGGTTACGAGCGTGTGTCAGGACCTAGCCCATGGCTGTCGATTTTTTCACAATTTTCAGGCAAGGGATAGGTCGCCCGCGACCAGGGGCGGACACGAGCCTCCCCGACCGCGCCGCTACCCAGTGCCCGGCGCTGGATCCCCGGCCCGTCCGATGCAAACGCGCGCAGTATCCCGTCGCCGCAGCAGCCCGTCAGGGTGCGTCAGATGACGCGCCGGCCAGCGCGCCACACGGCCCGGATCACGGGCTGCCGACGCCCGCCCAGCCCCGCGACCAGGCGTACCTGGACCAGGTCGGCGCGCTTGCCGGGCGCGATCTCTCCGCGATCGAGAAGCCCTACCGAGCGCGCGGGATTGCGGGTAACCGTCGCCATCGCCTGCGGAATCGTGAACCCGGCATCGTCGACCAGGCGGAATGCCGCCATCAGCAGGCTCACGGGGATGTAGTCGGAAGACAGGGTGTCCAGAACACCGAGTTTCGCCAGCTCGATCGCGGCCACGTTGCCGGAGTGGGAACCGCCGCGAACCACGTTGGGTGCGCCCATCAGGACCGACTGCCCGAGATCGCGCGCAAGCTGGGCGCAGGCCACACGCGTAGGAAACTCGCAGATCACCACGCCGTCGCGGTGCCCTTCGTGCACGTGCTCGGCAAGCGTGTCGTCATGGCTGGCGAGGACGATGCCACGTTGCCTGGCGTACGCCACGAAATGCCTGCGATGCGGGGCCGCGTAACGTTCCTGCACCACCTTCGCGCTCTCCACCTGAGCCGCGAACTTCGCGTCCGACCAGCCCTTCTTGCCGGTGTAGTAGATGCGCGCCTGCTCTAGGTCCTCCCACTGACGCTGACCGGGCGTATGGTCCATCAGCGAGATCAATCCGACGCGCGGGTTGTCCAGGAAGGGCTCGAACAGCTGGAGCGTATTGGCCGCCGCGAGTTCGCAGCGCACGTGCAGCAGGTGTTCGACACGAAGCAGGTCGGCCTCGCCTGCGCTTTCGATCGAGGCCACCACTTCGCCCCAGTCCTGTCCGCGAAGCGCCTCCTCGTCGATGTCGCCGACACCGAGAGAATCGTAGACCGTCGTGATGCCCGATGCGGCAAGTTCCGCATCATGCGCCAGCAGCGCCGGCAGCACTGGCCAGCGTACCTTGGGCCGCGGCATCAGGTGGCGCTCGAAGTTGTCGGTGTGCAACTCGACGAGGCCGGGGATCAGGAAGTCTCCGTCGATGTCCTCGGCCGCTGGCACACCGCTGCCCCCCGTCGCGATCGCCGCGATGTGCCCGCCGGAGACCGCGAGGGTCCCCTCCACCACCTCATCGCCGAGCACCAGCCGCGCGTGCTTGAAGATCATGTCGCTGTTCATGCGTACGTCCTCATCGAGAACCCGGACGCGGCTGGAAGCGTTCCATGTCGATCACCTTGGTGGCGACCCGCTCCCGGACCCGCGCGTCGTGGAAGATGCCGATCACCGCCGCTCCGCGGGCGCGTGCCTCGTCGATCAGGCTCGCGACGGTGCTGCAGTTATCTGCGTCGAGCGACGCGGTCGGCTCGTCGAGCAGCAGGATCGGCCACGAACGGATGAAGCTTCGCGCGATGTTGATGCGCTGCTGCTCGCCGCCGGAGAAAGTTGCTGGAGGTACGTGCCAAAGACGCTGCGGGATACGCAGCCGGAGCAGCAGTTCCTGCGCCTTGCGGTGTGCCTCACGAAGAGCCGACGTGTCCGCCTCGCCCCCCACGAGCAGCGGTTCCGCGACCACGTCCAGCGCGCCGACCCTCGGTACGGTGCGCAGGAACTGGCTGACGTAGCCGATGGTGTCCCGCCGCAGCGCAAGCAGCGTCCGCGCATCGGCACGGGTCACCTCCACTTCCGCCGAGGCGCTCTCCCTGCGCACCCGGATCGAACCCGCCGTCGCGCGGTAGTTCGCGTAGATGAGCTTGAGCAAGGTGCTCTTGCCAGCCCCCGACGGACCATCGAGGGCGACGCACTCGCCCCGGAACGCCTCCAAGGACACGCCCTCGAGCACCGGCAGTTCCACACCGCCCTGGTGGTGCAGCGTGAATCGCTTGGCAAGGCCATCGACGCGAAGGGCGGGCAACACGGTGGATGTGTCGGTCATGGCTGCAGCACCGAAGACACGAGCAGCTGGGTGTAGGGATGCTGTGGATCGTCAAGGACCTGGTCAGTCAATCCGGTCTCCACCATCCGGCCCTCCTTCATCACGATCATCCGATGCGCAAGCAGGCGCGCGACCGCAAGGTCATGGGTGACGACGATGGCGGCCAGCGACAGGCCGCGCGTGAGCGAACGCAGCAGATCGAGCAGCTTCGCCTGCACGCTCACATCCAGGCCCGAGGTCGGTTCATCCATGAACACCAGCCGGGGCCGGGTCACCAGGTTGCGCGCGATCTGCAGGCGCTGGCGCATGCCGCCGGAGAAGGTGGCGGGCGTGTCGTCGATGCGCGCGACATCCATCTCGACGCGCTCCAGCCAGCTGGCAGCCTCGCTCCGGATGCGTCCGTAATGGCGCTCGCCGAGCGCCATCAGCCGCTCGCCGACGTTGGCACCGGCCGAGACATTCATGCGCAGGCCCTGCACCGCATCCTGGTGCACGTAGCCCCAGTCGGTCCGCGCAAGCAGCCGACGCTGCGCCTCCGACATCGCGTGCACGTCGACCATGCCCTCATGCCGCGTGAGGAAGCTGACCCGACCAGCGTCCGGGCGCACGCGCGCCGCGACGGAATTGAGCAGCGTGCTCTTGCCCGAGCCGGATTCGCCGACCACCGCCAGCACCTCGCCGGGCCAGAGTTCGAACGACACGCCCGAGACGGCGGCTCGCGCGCCGTAGTACTTGACCACACCTTCGACGCGAAGGATCGGTGAGGTGTCTTCAGTCATGGGCAGGCCTGTGCGCAAGGCAATGGTCGGTATCCGAGCAGACGAACATTCGACCGCCAACATCGTCGGTGATCACTTCGTCGAGGAAGCTGGCGGTATCCCCGCACAACGCGCATGGCTCGGACCAGCGCTGTATCTCGAACGGATGGTCCTCGAAGGCGAGGCTCTCGACCCTCGTCCACGGCGGTACGGCATAGATGCGCTTCTCTCGACCGGCTCCGAACAGCTGAAGCGCGGCGTTCATGCTCATCTTCGGGTTGTCGAACTTCGGGATCGGCGAAGGCGCCATCAGGTAGCGTCCGTCGACCATCACCGGGTAGTCGTAGGTCGTCGCGACATGACCGAAGCGGACGATGTCCTCGTAGAGCTTGACGTGCATCAACCCGTACTCCGCCAGGCCGTGCAGCGATCGGGTCTCGGCCTCGCGCGGCTCGAGCTTCTGCAGCGGCTCCGGCATGGGAACCTGGTAGACGAGTATCTGGCCGGCGGCGAGCGGCGTCTCGGGTATGCGATGCCGGGTCTGGATGATCGTCGCGGCGGTGGTGTGCGTGGTCACCTCGACGCCGGTGGTGCGCTGGAAGAAGCGCCGGATGTTGACGGCGTTCACGGTATCGTCGGCACCCTGATCGATGACCTTGAGCACGTCCTCAGGCCCGATGATCGAAGCCGTCACCTGGATGCCACCGGTACCCCAGCCATAGGGCAGCGGCATCTCACGGGACCCGAACGGCACCTGGTAGCCGGGGACCGCGACAGCCTTCAGGATCGCACGGCGGATCATCCGCTTGGTGCGCTCGTCCAGGTAGGCGAAATTGAAGTTGCCGTCGCGTGCGACCGCGGGCGAGAAGTCGTCGATCTTCATGCGGCCTCGCCTGCCGGTTCGGATGCGTCGGCAGCCGGGGCCCCGGAAGTCCGCATCCTGCGCACCAGCTCGAGTTCAGACTGGAAATCGACGTAGTGCGGAAGCTTCAGGTGCTGTACGAACCCCGAGGCCTCCAGGTTGTCGCTGTGTGACAGGACGAACTCCTGCATCTGCGCTGGCGCCTCGACCGCCTCGCCCAGTTCGTCCGCGCGCAGCGCGCGGTCCACCAGTGCCATCGCCATCGCCTTGCGCTCGCTCGCGCCGAAGGCCAGACCGTAGCCGCGGGTGAACTGCGGCGGCTGCGACTTCGAGCCGCCGAACTGGTTCACCATCTGGCACTCCGTGACCTCGATGTCGCCGATCGAGACCGCGAAGCCGAGCTCTTCCGGTTCGATCACCAGTTCCGCCATCCCGTATCGGATCTCCCCGGCGAACGGGTGCGAGTTCGCGTAACCGCGCTGGGTCGAGTAACCCATCGCGAGCAGGAAGCCCTCGTCGCCGCGCGCGAGGTTCTGCATCCAGGTCGCACGATCGGCGGGATAGGCAATCGGCTCTCGCGTCAGGTCGCGCGGATCCGGATCGCCGGCTCCCGGCTCGTGCGTCTCGATCAGACCCTCGTGGTTGAGCAGGTCCACCACGCGTGGCACCGGACCCACTTCCGGAGCGGCGTCCGAAGCATCGATCTCCGCAACCGCGCCAGAGGCGGCGAGGGAGAAGTCGAGCAGTCGCTGCGTGTAGTCGTAGGTCGGCCCGAGCACCTGCCCGCCCGGCAGGTCCTTGAAGGTCGCAGACACACGCCTGAAAAGCTGCATGTCCGCGGTGTCCAGCGGAAGCGAGTAGCCGAGTCGCGGCAGCGTCGCGCGATAGGCACGCAGCAGAAAGATCGCCTCGACGAGGTCTCCCGCAGCCTGCTTGATCGCCAGCGCCGCGAGTTCCGGATCGTAGATGGACCCCTCGCACATCACGCGGTCGACCGAGAGCCGAAGCTGCTGGCGGATCTGATCCAGGCTGAGCTCGGGCACCGAAGGGTCGCCGCGCCGTGCCTGGTCGACCAGCGCATAGGAGTTCAGGATGGCGCGCTCACCGCCCTTGACCGCGACATACATGTCAACCCTCCAGCCGCGTCGTACGCGGCAATCCGGCCAGCGACAGGCCGCTGGCGAAGAACACATCGACGCCGCACGGGAAGCCCTTCCGGTTGTCGGACCACTGCTGCGGAAAGTCCCCGCGCACGCCCGAGGCCTTCAGCAGCCGGTAGTCGCGTATGCCCGGTCCGGTCAGTCGCCAGCAGTTGCCTTCGCCTGCATCGCCCACATTGGCAAGACCGCAGCACTGCACGACCAGCGTCGCAGACCGATCCGGGAACGCCTCCGACCCCTGCATGAAGTCGGACAGCGCAGCCGACTCGTCGCGGCCCGACAGCAGGGCGAACCCCGCCTGCGCGAGCGACGGCGCGATCGCGCAACCGGTGTGGAACCGGAAGTACGCACCGGCATCGCCCTCGCGCAGGCCCTCGCCCAGCCACAGGGTCGTATCCTGGTCGAGCAGCGCGAGCAGGATGGCAACGGCAGCACCGGACAACCCTGCGGGCGTCGATTCAAGCAATGCACTGTCGAGGCTCGTGACGCGCCCCGGTTCGGACATCGCGCCGAGGCAAGCCCTGAAAACGGTCTGGCTGTCGAGTGCGGCATTCGGGAAACCCGGGCTGAGCCGGGACAGGTCGACTGGCGCGTTCATGCCCCCGCCTCGCGCGCGACCGTGAAGAACTCGACGCGCGTCGCCTGCGCGAGACGCTGCGCCCTCGCGCTGCGTGCAGCGAGTTCGTGCAGCACCGGCTCGATGAGGATCCGATACGCCGCTGCATGCATCGTAGGCGACTGCAGGAGTGCGTCGCCGATCGCGGCGAGCTCGACCTTGCGATGCGATCGACCCTGGACATAAGCGACGCCGGTCTCACCGGTCGCGAGCCTCAGCGTACACCGGGTAATCAGCGCTTCACCGAGGTTGAACTTGTCCCCCGTGCCACCGATCCTCGCACGCACCATGGCCAGCCCCGTCTCCGGCTTGCGGAGCCAGGTGTGCGACGGCGGCTTCAGCCGGGGCATCTCCTGCTCTAGGAACGCAAGCTCCGCACGGGCAAGCACGCCGATCCAGTGCCTGCGTCCTTCAACGTCGTTCGAGCCGTCAACCGACTGCAACATGGGCACGCTATTGTCCGTCCATCTTCTAGGGAAACATGCGTCTGGAAAGGCAACGAGCGTATGCGGCGAACGTTACTCACCAATGACCGGTTTGTTGCAGAATGACTGCCCAACCTCCGAGGTACGCCCTCTATCTGTCGCCGTCCCCGGACAGCCCCTGGGGCCGCTTCGGCACGGAGTGGATCGGTCGCTGCGCTTCAGGACGCGCAATGCCCGGCCAATGCCCGGTCCCGGGCGTCGATCCGGCCGCGCTCAGGTCGATGACCGCCGACCCTCGCCGATACGGCTTCCACGCCACGCTCAAGGCTCCGTTCCGCCTCGCGCCCGGACGCACGCTCGCCTCACTGGTCACTGCGTTGAAAGACCGTTTCCGGACCGAGCACCCGTTCGCGCTGCCGCACCTGGACGCACGGCTGCTCGGCTCGTTCGTCGCCCTGGTGCCCTCGCAGGCAGCCCCGAGGATCGACCAGCTGGCAGCAACCTGCGTGTGCGAATTCGATGCCTGGCGCGCCCCCCTCAACGAGGCCGAGCTGGCCCGCCGTCTCGCCGGTGGCCTCGATGAGCGCGGGCGGATGCTGCTGTCCCAGTGGGGTTATCCGTCGGTGCTTGACCGCTTCAGGCTGCACTTCTCGCTCACCGGGACGCTGGACGCCAGTGGGATCGAATGGGCGCCACGCCTGATCGAGGCTGCACGCGAGCGCATGCCCGTCAGCGCAATGTGGGCAGACGCCGTCTGCGTGTTCGAGGAGCGTGCACCGGGTGCCGACCTGCACATGCTCGAACGCATTGCGTTCGAAGGCCTGTCCGATGTCGATGACCGACGATAGCCCGATCGACGGATCCCGGGGGAAGCCGGTCGGTCCGGCATCCTCGGCGGGACGGCAACCGCGTGCGGGACGACTCGTACTCGTCGTCGGTCCCTCCGGCGCGGGCAAGGACAGCGTGCTCGGCTGGGTGCGTGCACAGCTCGAGGGCGACTCCGCCATGCCTCCTGTACGGTTCGCACAGCGCATCATCACGCGGCCGGCCGATGCCGGCGCCGAGCGCCATGTCCCGGTAGATCGCACGCGGTTCGAGCAACTGCGCGATGAAGGGGCGTTCGCGCTCTGGTGGTCGGCGAACGGCCATTCCTACGGCATCGGGAACGAGATCCAGTCCTGGATCCAGGCCGGTGACACGGTCGTGGTCAGCGCCTCGCGCGGGCACCTCTCGCAGGCACTTTGCGCGTTCCCTCGGTCGACCGTGGTCCTGATCACGGCTTCGGCCGACGTGATCCGCGAGCGCCTGCTGGAACGCGGACGCGAATCCCGCGAAGAGATGGACGCCCGCCTCGCCCGCGGCCAGTCGCTCGCGTTGCCGCCGGACATCGATGCCGTCGAGATCGTGAACGACGGCGAACTGGCACAGGCAGGACGCAGGCTGCTCGCGGTACTGTCCCCCGCACTGCCGGCGGTCGATCGACCGGCCCAGGCGAAGTACAGCGTATAGCCCCAGGGAGCGCGTCGGGCGCCAGGTGTCGTGTGGTCGAGACCTGACGCGCACCCGCGCGGCTGGCCATTCGCGCACCGGCCGCGCACCGGCCCGATGCACAGTCGCCAGCCCGCCACGGCAGATGCGCAGCGGCGGGCTGGGCGCTGCTCAATGCAGCGCGGGCGTCGACTCCGCGCCAGTGATGCGCGCGCGCAACCGCTGCGACATCCAGTCGATCACGTACACCGTGGCAAGGATCATCAGCAGGATGAAGCACGCCTCCTCCCACAGCATGGTCCGTATGCGATCGGCCAGGAAGAAACCGATGCCGCCCGCGCCCACGATGCCGAGGATGGTCGCTGACCGGGTGTTCGACTCGAAGATGTAGAGCACGTTCGACAACATGATCGGCAGGACCTGCGGCAGCACGCCGAAACGCATCGTCTGCACCGGATCTGCACCAGACGCACGCACCCCCTCGATCGCCTTGCGGTCGATGTTCTCGATCGCTTCCGAGTAGAGCTTGGCCAGCGTCCCGGTGTCCGCGATGATGATGGCCAGGATGCCTGCCAGCGGCCCGAGCCCGACCGCACGAACGAAGATGAGCGCCCAAACCAGCTGGTCGACGCCGCGGAGCACGTCGCTCGACCGGCGGAACACAAAACGCACGATCCAGCGGGGGACCATGTTGCGCGCGCAGGCAAAACCGAGCGGTACCGCGAGCACCGCCGCGATCACCGTACCGAGGAACGCCATTGCGACCGTCTGCAGCATCGCGTAGGCGTAATCGAGCGCGGCGCCCTTCGCGGTCGGGGGAAACATCTGCCCCACCACCTGCACCAGCTTGCCGAACCCGTCCCAGAGCCGCAGCGGTGACATCTCGAACAGCACGAGGCAGTATGCGGTCAGGATGAAGAAGGCACCGCCCAGCAACCACCGCTGCACGCGCTGGAGGAACGGCGCCCCGAACGACCCGGGGCTCAGCGTGCGCGCGCGGGCAATTGCGCTGGCACCCATGTCTGAAGGCCGGAGAATCATGCGAACCCCTCTTTTCCGATCAGGCGATGACGGATGCGTTCGCAGGCCATGTCGATCAGGATGACAGTGGCGACCATCAGGATGATCAGTGCGCTGATGTCCTCGTAATACAGGCGGCTGATCGCCGTGTAGAACTCCTGGCCGATGCCGCCCGCCCCGACGAAGCCGATGATCGAGGCCGACCGTACGTTGATCTCGAAGCGCCACAGGCTGAACGACGTGAAGTTCGGCAACACCTGCGGCAGGACGGCGAAGCGGATGGTCTGTACCCAGTTGGCCCCGGTCGCGCGCAGCCCGTCGACCGGCTTCATGTCGATGTTCTCGACCGCTTCGGCGAACAGCTTCCCGCTGCCGCCCATCGAATGGATGGCGATGGCGAGGATGCCGGCGAGCGGCCCGATGCCGAATGCGAACACGAAGATGAGCGCGAAAACCAGCTCGGGGATGGTCCTCGCGATTTCGAACACGCGCCGGGCCACCCAGAAGCTGGCCTTGCCCCGTGCCAGGTTGCGCGACGCATGGAAGCACATCGCGAGCGCGCCCAGCGTGCCGAGCAGCGTCGCGATGTAGGCGATCAGGATGGTCTCCCACAGCAGCGTGAGCCACCGGGGCAGCCCGTAGAACCACTCGGACAGGTCGCCCCAGAAGTTCGCGACCGTCAGCACCGGCAACGTCTTGGCGACATACTCGTGGATACGGGGCAGGCCCTGGGCCAGCTTCAACAGGTCGAACTCACCGACCCAGGCAGAGGCCACCAGGGCAATCGCGAACACCACGCCATAGGCGGCAGTCAGCCAGCGCTTGCGCTTGCGCAGGATGCGCCATGAAGCTTCGAACGCCCTGACTGCGTCCAGCCCGCTTGCGGTCGCGACCATTTCAGCTCTTCCTGCGCATGCGGCGCTGTTCCTGGACTGCGTCGATCACCGGCTGATACATCTCGTGGGTAACCGGCACGTAGCCCTGCGTCTTGCCGCGCGCCACGATCTCCGCCATCCGCGGATCGATCGAGTAGAGGTCGACGAAGAGCTTCTGGATGTCTCGCTTCATGTCCGCCGGCAGGTCCTTGCGTACCGTCACCGGCGAACCCGGGATCAGCGGGGAGCGCCACACCACGCGTACTCTGGACGTGTCAAGCACGCCGCGTTGCCCCATCATGTGCAGTACGCCCCGGCTCAGCGGGTCACGGGCGCCGAACACGAATGCACTGTCGAACTGCCCATTGACCACTCCCAGCGCACTCTGCTCGTGCCCGCCGGAGAACACCGTACGCCCGAAGTGTTTCATGGCGTCGATGCCCGCCGCGCGCAGCGAGACCAGCGGGATCAGGTACCCGGAGGCCGAGTTCGGATCCGCCCAGGCGAGGGACCTTCCCTTGAGGTCCTCGATCGTCCGAAAGGGCGAGTCGGCGCGCACGATCAGGTGCGAGTGGTACCCCACGTCGCCGTCCACCTCCTTGGCAGCGGCCAGCGGCTCCACGCCACCGTCCGAGTCGATGAACGCAGCGGCATAAGCCGCCGGTCCGAGGTTGGCGAACTGGATCTGTCCGGCGGTCAGCGCCTGGATCGTGCCGGAGTAGCTCGATGCGGTGAATATCCGCAGTTCGACCCCGAAGCGGTCCTTGAAAACCTTCGCGAAGTCCTTGAACCGAGCCTCGGTCGCACCCTGGCTCTCGGAGCTCACCGCGCTCATGCTGACGACCGGAAACCTGGAACGCCAGTCCTGGGCCGATACCCCGGCCGCGGTGAGGGACAGCGAAAGGCTCAGCAGCAGTCGGGCGATCATCGCTCAGCGCTTCCGCGTCTTGCGCAGTTCCAGCGCGGCATCGAGTACCGGCCTGTACATCTCGTGCGTAGCCGGGACGAAGCCAGCCGTCTTGCCGCGCGCCGCAAGTTCAGCGATGTGCGGGTGAGTCTTGGCGAGACTGGTCCAGAACTCGAGCAGGTCGCGCCGCATGTCCGCCGGGATGTCCTTGCGAACCACCACCAGCGGATTGGGAATCAGCGGCGATTCCCAGACCACCCGGAACTGGTCCATCCTCAGGACCTTGCGGTCGACCATGGCGCGGATCTGCCCGGCGTTGTGCCCCTTCGACGACCACGTGAAACCGGAGTCGAACTGACCGTTGACCACGCCGAGCACGCTCTGCTCATGACCACCGGAGAACAGGGTCTTGCCGAAGAACTTCTCGGGCTCGATACCCGCCGCGCGCAGCGAGACGAGGGGGATCAGGTAGCCTGACGTCGAGTTCGGATCGGCCCAGGCCATCGAGCGACCCTTCAGGTCTTCGAGGGACTTGAACGGGCTGTCTGCCTTCACGATCAGGATCGAGTGGTACCCGAGCGAGCCGTCGGTCTCCTGGTTGGTGACCAGGGGTTCGACGTTCCCGTTCGAGTCGATCCATGCGGCGGAATAGGCACTGGCGCCCATCTGCGCCATATGGATCTGGCCGGAGGTCAGCGCCTGCACCGTACCGGCGTAGTCGGTGGCGGTGAAGATGCGCATCTCGACACCGACCTTCTCGCGGAAGACCTCCGCCAGTTGCCGGTAGCGCGCCGCGGTCTGCGCCTGGTTCTCGGCGCTGACCGAACTGAAGAAGACCACGGGATACTTCTTCTTCCAGTCCTGCTGTGCCTGGACCGAAGTGCCTCCGGCCAGCAATCCCAGGCCGCACAGGCCTGCAAGCATGAGTCGAATCGAGACGTTCATTCTGCGTGTTCCATTGGAGGATGCGAAGGGAAAGGTGAGCGTGGGGACGGGGACAGGCGATCAGGCCGCGAACTGCGCCACGGGCTGAACCAGCACGCCTGCCGAGGTCGAGGTCGCGGACTCGTCGAAGCTGGCGTCGTCCCCCTCCACGCCGTAGATCCGGCGGACCATCTCGGGAGAAAGTTCAGATGGCAGGCCGTCGAACAGCACCGCACCGGCGGCGATCCCGACGATGCGGTCGCAGTACTGGCGCGCGGTGTCGAGCGTGTGCAGGTTGCAGATGACCGTGATTCCGTCTTCGCGGTTGATCGCGCGCAAGGCCTGCATCACCTGGATCGCACTGCGCGGGTCCAGCGATGCGATCGGCTCGTCCGCCAGGACGACATCAGGCTCCTGCATCAGCGCACGAGCGATCGCCACCCGCTGCTGCTGTCCGCCGGACAGGGTCTCGGCGCGTTGCAGGGCGAGTTGTGCGCAATCGAGGCGCTCCAGCGCCAGGACCGCCATGGCGCGCTCCTGTTCCGTGAAACGCTTTACCAGCGACGGCAGGGTACCGTGGCGCGAGATGCGGCCCAGCAGGACGTTGGTGATCACGTCCAGCCGTGGCACGAGGTTGAACTGCTGGAAGATCATCGCGCAGCGCGCGCGCCAGCGCAGCAGTTCGCGCCCACGCAGGCCGGACACGGCCTGTCCGTTCCACGAGATCTGGCCACTCGTGGGCTCGGCCAGCCGGTTGATCATGCGCAGCAACGTGGACTTGCCAGCGCCAGAACGACCGATGATGCCGACCATCTGGCCCTCGGGGATCGTGAGTGAAACCGACTTCAGCGCGTCGACCTTGCCGAACGTCTTCCGTACCGCATTGATCTCGAGCACATTGACCTCCCTGTCAGAGGTCGCAGGCTAGTGCCGGACCGTTACACGGCCGAGACAGTTATGTTTCATGCTGGCTGAGGTGAGTCCGGGACCGGACGAGAGCCATGACGGGTACTAACGGCCGGCCGGCGCGGTCCTCGGCAGCGCCATCAGGGCAGCGAACGCGAGCAGGCCCAGGCCGCCCGAAAGCCACAGTGCGCCGACGCCCCAGCGCTCCAGCGCCAGGCCAAAGGTGAGCGGAGCAATCGCCTGCGCGAACCGGGCAGGCATCGCGAGCCAGCCCTGCCGCAGCCCGTAGCCGTGCGGGCCGAACAGCGCGAGGGGCAGGGTCCCCTTGGCGATGGTGAGGATGCCGTTGCCCGCGCCATGCAGCAGCACGAACACCGGCGCAAGGGCTGGTCCGAACGCCACCAGCAACACGGCGCCTGCCGGATGCGCGAACGCGGCCAGGCGTGCCGACAGCAGCGGATGGATGCGACGGAGCAGGCTGAACTCGAGCAGTCGGGCGACCACCTGTGCAGGTCCGACCAGCGCACCCAGCCCGACCGCCAGGGCGATCGACACCCCTGCCCCCTGCAGCAGCATCGGCAGGTGGGCGGCCATCGCAGTGCTGGTGAACCAGGTCACCGCGAACACGAACGCAAGCAGCAAGCCGGCGATGCGTCCGTCTCGACCGGTGAGCCAGCGCTCGTCCGGCTTGGATATCGGTGACGCAGGCGCGACGGCCTCGACCCCGACTGCGGTAGCGGCCCGATTTGCCTCCTGCATGCCGGGCCTGCGCGCCGGACCGGCGGTGGCCGCTCGCGGTATCGCTGCGTTGAGCGGTAACCCGAGCACGAGATGAAGAACGGCCCACGATAAGCAGGCCCCCCGCCATCCGACCTGCGCCTCGAGCAGGGCGGACAGCGGCCAGCCCACGGTGCTGGCGAATCCGGCGATCAGCGTGATGCCGGTGATCGCCGTGCGCGCGCCGCTCCCGCGCAACCGGACCAGGGTCGAGAACGCCGCCTCGTACAGGCCGCTACCCATCGCGAGTCCGATCACGGCCCATCCGGCGAACAGGCTCGCCGGCCCCTGGGCGAGGCCCACGATCGCAAGGCCGGCGGCGAACACCAGACTCGAACCCATCAGCACCGGCCGGCCGCCGCGAGCATCGATCAGCTGGCCAGCGAGCGGACCGGCGACCGCGGACACCAGTAGTGCGAGCGAGAACGCGGCGAAGACCGTGACGACCGAAGTCCCGAGATCGCGGGCCATCGATGTGGCCAGCACGGCGGGCAGGTAATACGAGGAGGCCCACGCGAGCGTCTGTGAAACGCCCAGTATCACGATCAGGGTCGCCTCGCGCGGCGCAGCCGAGGGGGTCGTCGAACCAGCAGTATCCATCGCTGCAGCGTCGTGGATGAGGCGCAGCCGGTCAAGCCATGGCAGGCAATGTTCATGAAACCTTCATCGGACGGTCACGGATTTCGTACCGCCCGAACCTAGACTCGCACCGATATTCGGATTCAGCGGAGCGTGTGCCATCGACGAAAAGCTTTCCCTCCTGCCTCCGGTGGAGGCTGTGCAGCGCCTGTTCGCCGCGCACGGGACGCTCGCCTACGGCGAAAGCGTGAACCAGATCGAGCATGCGCTCCAGTGCGCGACCCTGGCGGAGGCGGAAGGTGCCGCCGACACGCTGGTCGTGGCGGCGCTGCTCCACGACCTCGGGCACATGCTGCACCGGGATGCAGCGAGCGCACTGCGCGCCGGGGAAGACGACCGACATGAACGGCTGGGGGCTGAAACCCTCGATCGCTGGTTCGGGCCGGCGGTAGCCGAGCCGGTCTCGCTGCATGTGCGCGCAAAGCGATACCTGTGCGCGCGCGAACCGGGATACCTCGAGCGGCTGTCCCCGGTGTCGACGCGAACGCTGGCGCTGCAAGGTGGACCGATGGACGGTCCGGAAGCCGTCCGCTTCGAGCAGCTCGCCCATTTCGAGGAAGCGGTACGCCTGCGCCGCTGGGACGATGCGGCCAAGACGCGCGGCCTGGCGACCGCGCCGCTCAGCCACTTCATGGAACGCGTACGCGGCTGCGCGGGCGCGCGATGATCGCGCAGGGCATGCGCATCGCTGGCGAGACGGTCCATTCGGACCGGTCTATCGAAGTGCGCTATCCGTACACGGGCGAGACGATCGCGACGGTACCGCGTGCAACGGTGGACCAGGTACGCCGTGCGTTCTCGATCGCACGCGCATACAAGCCTGTGCTGACCCGGCATGAACGCCATGCGATCCTCAACCGCGCGGCGGACCTGGTCGCGGCCCGGCGCGACGACCTCGCGCACACGATTACCCTGGAGTCGGGGCTGTGCCTGAAGGACAGCCTCTACGAAACGGGACGCGCCAGCGACGTGCTGCTGTTCGCGGCCCAGCAGGCGCTGCTTGACGACGGGCAGTCGTTCTCTTGCGACGTCACCCACCACGGACGGTCGCGCCGGGTGCACACCCTGCGCGAACCGCTCCTGGGCGTGATCTCGGCCATCACACCGTTCAACCACCCGCTGAACCAGGTGATCCACAAGGTCGCGCCGTCGATCGCGACCAACAACCGGATGGTGCTGAAGCCGACCGAGAAGACACCGCTGTCCGCGCTGTTGCTCGCCGACATCCTGTACGAGGCAGGCCTGCCACCACCGATGCTCAGCGTCGTCACGGGTGACCCCGCGGAGATCGCCGACGAGATGCTGGTCAACCCGGATGCGGCGATGATCACCTTCACCGGTGGCGTGGCGGTGGGGAAGTACATCGCCGCCCGCGCCGGCTACCGCCGCCAGGTGCTCGAGCTCGGCGGCAACGATCCGCTGGTGGTGATGGACGACGCCGACATCCCGCGCGCTGCCGCGCTCGCCGCCACCGGGTCGTACAAGAACTCGGGCCAGCGCTGCACGGCGGTCAAGCGTATCCTCGTTCATCATCGAATCGCCGAACCGTTCACCCTCGCGCTGCTGGACGTTACACGCACCTGGCGCCACGGCGACCCGATGGACCCGGACACGGACATGGGTACCGTGATCGACGAAAGCGCCGCCCGGCTGTTCCAGCGCCGGGTGGATGATGCTGTCGCGCAGGGCGCACGCCTGCTCCACGGCAACCACCGCGACGGTGCGCTCTATTCGCCCACCGTGGTCGACCAGGTACGTGGCGACATGGAACTCGTGCGCGAGGAAACCTTCGGGCCAGTGTCGCCGGTGATGACCTTCACCGACATCGATGATGCGATCGCGCAGGTGAATTCGACGGCCTTCGGCCTGTCCTCCGGCATCTGCACCAACCGGCTGGACGACATCATGCGATTCGTGCGCGAACTGCACGTCGGGTCGGTGAACGTCTGGGAGGTTCCCGGATACCGTCTGGAGGTCACGCCGTTCGGCGGCATCAAGGATTCAGGTACGGGCGCGAAGGAAGGCGTGCAGGAGGCCTGTCGCAGCTTCACCCACCTGAAGACCTATTCGCTGCCCTGGTAGAGGCTGGAGTCCCTGGTGCAGGCCTGCAAGCCAAACGTACTGCTGATCATCGTCGACCAGCTGCGCGCCGATGCACCCGGCTTCGCACGCGGCCTGGGCGCCGTAACGCCGAACCTCGACCGCCTGGCCGCACGCGGCGTGCGCTTCGGCCGCCACTTTGCGCAGGGCGCGCCGTGCGGCCCGGGGCGTGCTTCGATCGCCACCGGGCAGTACGTGATGAACCATCGGGTCATCAGCAATGACACGCCGACCGCAGCGACGCTGAAGACCCTGCCGCGCTTCCTGCGTGAACTCGGCTACGACCCCGCGCTCGTCGGCTACACGACGACGGTGCCCGACCCGCGCACGCTGCACGGCGCGGATCCCCGCAGGGGCGCAAGCCTGATCCCCGCGGACTGGAACATCGTGCGCGACTTCGAAGGCGACCGCCTCCACTACCTCGCGTGGCTGGCGGGACAGGGGTACGAAGTGGGCCACTCCTACGAGGCACTGTTCGCCGTACCGGGTACCTCAGGCCGTACACCCTTCTCGCCATCGCCGATCGCCGCGGAACACTCCGACACCGCGTGGTGCGTCGACGGTGCGCTCGACTACCTGCGCATCCGGCGCGACCGGCCATGGTTCCTGCACCTTGGCCTGTTCAGGCCGCACCCGCCGTTCGTTGCTGCGGCTCGCTACCAGGGGCAGGTCGATCTCGCGGACATACCCGCGCCGTCACGCGCGGCGAGCAAGGAGGCGGAGGCCGCCGTCCATCCGCTGGTGCGGCTGCTGCTGGACACGATGAAGGCAACCAGCGGGCTGCCTGGCATTCCCGGCCTCGCGTGCGACCTGGTCGATACCGACCTCGCGGCGATGCGCGCGGCCTACCTCGGTCTCGTAAGCGAGGTCGACATGCAGCTCGGCCGGGTGATCGAGCTGCTCGAAGAGACCGGACAGCTCGATCGCACCCTGGTCGTGCTGACGTCGGACCACGGCGAACAGCTGGGCGACCACTACCTGCTGTCCAAGCGCGGCTACTTCCCGCAGAGCTACCACGTACCGTGCATCATCGTTGATCCGCGTCCTGCGGCGGACGCGACGCGCGGCCAGGAAGTACGGTCGTTCACCGAGAACATCGACCTGCTGCCGACGCTGCTCGACTGGCTGGGCGAGCCGGCACCGCGCCAGTGCAACGGTCGCTCGTTGCTGCCCTTCGTCCACGGCGTGCCACCGCGGCAATGGCGGACCGAAGCGCACTGGGAATACGACTTCGGCGACGTCGCCGGCGGCCGCGCGGCCGAGCGGCTCGGCATTGCGCGCCACCAGTGCAACCTGGTCGTGCAGTGTTCCGAGGCCTTCGCCTACGTGCACTTCGCTGCGCTGCCGCCGCTGCTGTTCGACCTCGAACGCGATCCGCACTGGCTGGTGAATGTCGCAGACGCCCCCGGCCACCGGGACGCGGCACTCGACCAGGCGCGTCGGCTGCTCTCCTGGCGCATGTCCCACGCCGATTTCACGCTCGCCCCTCATTGAAAGGTATCGCAGACATGGCTACGTTCGACCGCATCGCCCTGGTCACCGGTGCTTCGAGCGGGATCGGCGCAGCCTGCGCCACTGCGCTGCTCGCGGACGGCTGGACGGTAGTGTTCGCGGCGCGGAACCGGCAAGCCCTCGAACAGACCGTAGCCGAGGCGATCGGGACGGCAGACGGTGCCTCCGGTGCGCCGGCCGCCAAGACGCTGCGCGATCGCGCTGTCGCCATGACGGTCGATGTCTGCGACCGCGCGTCGATCGACGCGCTGTTCGCGGGCATTGCCGGACGCTTTGGCCGGCTAGACCTGCTGTTCAACAACGCCGGCGTGTTCCCGCCCTCGAAGCCGGTCGACGAGGTGACTCCCGAGGACTGGGACGCTGCGGTACGTACCAACCTGAGCGGCATGTTCTTCGTGATGCAGCAGGCATTCCGGATGATGAAGGCCCAACGTCCACAGGGTGGCCGCATCATCAACAATGGCTCGCTGGCGGCGCATGCGCCGCGCCCGGAATCGGTCGCCTACACCGCCACCAAGCACGGCGTGCTCGGCCTGACCCGCGCCGCCTCGCTCGATGGCCGGAGCTGTGGCATCGCGGTGGGCCAGATCGACATCGGAAACGCCGCCACGGCAATGACCGCGCATGTCGAGCAGGGCGCACTGCAGGGGGATGGATCGATGCGACCGGAAGTGCGGATGGACCTTCGGCATGTCGCCTCGGCCGTGGTGACCATGGCGCGGCTGCCCAACGAGGTCAGCATCCAGTCGCTGACCGTCCTGCCGACGACCATGCCGTTCATCGGGCGGGGCTGAAGCGCCGGCGAAAGCGCACGAGCCTCGGCCGCCGCGCTGCTCAGATCAGCAGCCGGTTCTCGCTGTAGGGGTTGGCCTGGCGCAGTGCCTCGACGAAGCTGCCGAACTCCAGCCCGTGCACCGGCTCGAGCTGCCTGGCACGGTCGCGCAGGTGCTGCCAGCGCCAGTCGCCATCCGCGCTGGCGAAGCCAAAGGCGACCATGTTTCCCGGCCGCGCCACCGGCAGCAGCAGCACCCGACCGCCGAAGGCGTCGAGAAATCGGTCCCGGTACACCGGATACTCGGGCGCATGGCTCCAGAAGTTCACCGCGCAGACGCCGTCCTGGGTCAGCGCGGCGGCGGCGGCGGCGAAGAACGCGGTCGAGGCGCAGGACGCCACCTGGCGGCACTCGTCGTAGACATCCACCAGCAGCAGGTCGACCGGTCGCCCCGCGCGGCCGGCCAGGTGCGCGACCGCATCGCCGAGCGTGACCGTCAGCCGCTCGTCGTCGTCGGGCAGCGCGAAGTGCGCGCGCGCGATCGCAATCACGTCGGGATTGGCATCGACGGCCTCCAGTCTGCAGTTCCGGAGCCGATGATGGATGTACTTGGCGAGCGAGCCACCGCCCAGGCCCAGCAGCAGGGCCTCCCGCGGTTCAGGCCGGAACAGCAGGCTGCACAGCATTGCGCGGGTGTAGGCCAGTTCCAGCCGCACCGGGTCGGACAGGCGCATCGCGCTCTGGATGGTCTCGCTGCCGCCGAGGTAGAGCCGACGCACGCCGGCCTCGTCCCGGTAGCGCACCCCCTCCGTCCCGTCCCCCTTCGTACCGAGCCACTCGCGCCACCAGTCCACCGCACCCCCACCCGTCCAGCATTCCACGGCCTTCGCCGGCCGATCGTCCAGGTCCGCGTTCGCGACCGTGGAATCACCCGTAAAATCAGGTGGTTTGCGCCCCGGCCGCAGTGGCCGCAGCGGCGCCCTTCCCACGGACAACGGACTGCCCCCTCCCATGCGCACTTCAGGTTTCTATCTTGCCACGCTCAAGGAGGCCCCGAGCGAGGCCGAACTGGTCAGCCACCGGTTGATGCTGCGCGCCGGCCTGATCAAGTCGCTCGCACGCGGCCTCTACACCTGGATGCCGCTGGGCCTGCGCGTGCTGCGCAAGGTCGAGCGCATCGTGCGCGAGGAGATGGACGCCGCCGGCGCGGTCGAACTGCTGATGCCGGCGGTGCAGCCAGCAGAGCTCTGGCAGGAATCCGGCCGCTGGCAGAAGTACGGCCCGGAGCTGCTGCGCATCCGGGACCGGCACCAGCGCGACTACTGCTTCGGCCCGACCCACGAAGAGGTGATCTCCGACACGGTGCGCCGGGACATCCGCAGCTACCGGCAACTGCCGGTCAACCTCTACCAGATCCAGACCAAGTTCCGCGACGAGATCCGGCCGCGCTTCGGCGTGATGCGCGCCCGCGAGTTCCTGATGAAGGACGCCTATTCGTTCCACGCGGACGCCGCCTGCCTGCAGCGCACCTACGATGCGATGCACACGGCCTACAGCCGCATCTTCGAACGGCTCGGGCTGCAGTTCCGCGCGGTGGCGGCCGATACCGGGCAGATCGGCGGCACCGGATCGCACGAGTTCCACGTGCTGGCCGACTCCGGCGAGGACGGCATCGCCTACTGCCCGGCCTCGGCCTATGCGGCGAACGTCGAACTCGCCGAGGCCCTGGCACCGGCCATGCCGCGCCCGGCGCCCTCGGCGGGCGTGGCCCGCGTGGCCACCCCCGGCAGCAAGACCTGCGAGGCGGCTGCCGAGGCGCTGTCGCTGCCGATCGAGCGGATGGTCAAGACGATCGCGGTCGTCGCCGACGACCGGCTGCAGCTGCTGCTGCTGCGCGGCGACCACAAGCTCAACGAGGTGAAGGCCGGCAAGCTGCCGGGCTTCGCCGACTTCCGCTTCGCCAGCGACGGCGAGATCGTCGAGGCGCTTGGCTGCGAGCCGGGCTACATCGGCCCGGTCGCGATCGACTCGTCGATCCCGGTGCACGTGGACCGCAGCGTGGCCGTGCTGGCCGACTTTGCCTGCGGCGCGAACGAGGCCGGTGTCCACCTGTCGGGCGTGAACTTCGGCCGTGACCTGCCGGAACCGGCGTCGGTGCACGACCTGCGAAACGTCGTCGCCGGCGACCCGAGCCCGGACGGCGCCGGCACGCTCGAGCTCTGCCGAGGCATCGAGGTCGGGCATATCTTCCAGTTGCGCACGCGCTATTCGCAGGCGATGAAGGTCGAGTTCATCGACGAAGCCGGCCAGCCGAAGCCGATGGAGATGGGTTGCTACGGGATCGGCGTGTCGCGCATCGTCGGCGCCGCGATCGAGCAGGGTTTCGACGAGCGCGGGATCGTGTTCCCGTCGGCGATCGCACCGTTCGAGGTGGCGATCGCGCCGATCGGCCTGCACAAGAGCGAGGCGGTACGCGCCGCCGCCGAGTCCCTCTACGCGGCAATGAAGTCGGCCGGCATCGACGTGCTGCTCGACGACCGGGACGAGCGTCCCGGCGCGATGTTCGCCGACCTCGAGCTGATCGGCGTGCCCCACCGCATCGTGCTGGGCGAGCGCGGCCTGGCGAAGGGCGAGTGCGAGTACAAGGGGCGGCGGGATGCGCAGCCGTCGATGATCCCGCTAGACGGCGCGGTCGCGTCCATGCTCGGGAAGCTGGGACGTTGAAGCCGGGCCGCCGCGGGCTGCTGCACGCGCTGGGCGGCGTTCCCGCCGGCGCGGCCGGGCTCGCGGTCCTGTCCGGTCTGAGCGCGCTGTCGGGCGCCCGCCGCGCCCACGCCGGCGCGCAGCGCTACGAACCGCTGCAGGCCACGGTGCGCGCCTCGCTGTCCCGGGCGATCAGCGACCAGGTAGTGTCGTTCCATGCATTCGACACCGACGGCGAGGCGAAGCTGTGGCTGGCCGACATGGGACGGCGCCTGGAGCGGCGCATACCGGACCCGCAGCTGCGTACCGAGTTCCTGATGACGCTGCACTACGAGGCCACGCGCGCCGGCCTGGATGCACAGCTGGTGCTCGGGCTGATCCAGGTCGAGAGTGCGTTCCGCAAGTACGCGGTGTCGAGCGCCGGCGCCCGCGGCTTCATGCAGGTGATGCCGTTCTGGATCGACGTCATCGGCCAGCCGGACCACAACCTGTTCCACCTGCGCACCAACCTGCGCTACGGCTGCGTGATCCTGCGCCACTACGTCGACATCGAGCAGGGCAACCTGTTCCGCGCGCTCGGTCGCTACAACGGCAGTCTCGGTCGTCCGGAGTACCCTAACCTGGTGGTCACCGCCTGGGACAGTCACTGGAAGTTCGATCCGCGTACGGCCACGCAGCTGGCCTCGGGTGCACCGGCGCTGCAGGTGCGTGCCGATCCCTCCGCGCCGCTGCGCCCGCGCTGAGCATCGCCCCCGCCGACAGCCACCTGCAGCGCGTGGCGTGGACAGCGCCACGCAGTGCCGCCGTTCCGGCGCCATCGAGCCAGCCCTTCCTATAATCGGCCGTTACCCGTACCCCTGAAGGAAGCGCGCCGATGCCCGACATCCTCGTCCTGTACTACAGCCGTAACGGCGCCGTGCGCGAGATGGCACGGCTGGTCGCGCGCGGCGTCGGCCAGGTGCCGGGCGCGGTGGCGCGACTGCGCACCGTTCCTCCGGTGGCGCCGCTCACTCAGTCCGCGGCGCCCCCGGTGCCCGACGATGGCGCGCCGTACGTCGACCTCGCCGACCTCGAACAGTGCGCCGGGCTCGCGCTCGGCTCGCCGACGCGCTTCGGCAACATGGCCGCGCCGATGAAGCATTTCCTCGACGGTACCGCCGGGCTGTGGGCGAAAGGCGCGCTCGCCGGCAAGCCGGCCGCCGTGTTCACCTCGACCGGCACCCAGCACGGCGGACAGGAGACGACGCTGCTGACGATGATGCTGCCGCTGCTCCACCACGGCATGCTGCTGGTCGGCCTGCCCTACACCGAACCGGAACTGTCCTCGACCCGCACCGGCGGCACGCCCTACGGCGCGAGCCATGTGGCGGGCGCGGCCTCCGACCAGCCGATCAGCGCCGACGAGAAGGCCCTGTGCATCGCGCTCGGTCGTCGCCTGGCCGAAGTCTCGCTCAGGCTCGCGACATGAGCCGGGCTGTACCCATGGGTCCCGCACGCCTGAAGCTGCTGCACCTCACTGCCGCAGCCTGCCTGTTCGCACTAATCGCGCTGGCACTGGCCTGGGAGCTGTCGATCGCGCCCGCCACGACCGCCCTGCTTGCCTGGAAGGCCGCGCCGCTGCTGCTGCCGCTGCCCGGCATCCTGCGGGGCCGCCGATACACCTTCCAGTGGGCGCCGATGCTGGTGCTCGCCTACTTCGTCGAAGGCGTGATGCGTGGCTACGCCGATGGCGCTGCCAGCTCGGTGGCCGGATGGAGCCAGGCCGCGCTGTCGGTGACGTTCATCGTCGCGGCTGCCTACTACGCGCGCGACGTGCACCGGCGCGCCTGAGCGAGCCACCGCGCCGGGCGAGCGCCCGGCCGGTGATGGTCGGTCTCAGGCCTGCGGGCTGGTGCGCTCGACGTTGGCGCTCAGGCGGTTCAGCGCACCCAGGTAGGCCTTGACCGACGCCACGACGATGTCGGTGTCGGCGCCCACGCCGTTGACGATGCGGCCCGCCTGGTGCAGGCGCACGGTGACCTCGCCCTGCGACTCGGTGCCCTGGGTGATGCTGTTGACCGAGTACAGCTGCAGGTCAGCGCCACTGCGCGCCAGCGACTCGACCGCCTTGAACGCAGCATCGACCGGCCCGCTGCCGGTGGTGTCGGCGGTCTGCTCGCGCCCGCCGATGGACAGGGTAACCCGGGCGCGCGGCGGCTCGCCGGTCTCGGAATGGGCACTCATCGAGACGAGCTTGTAGTGCTCGTCCTGGGGCGTGACCGTCTGGTCGGACATCAGCGCCTGGAGATCCTCGTCGAAGATCTCATGCTTGCGGTCGGCCAGTTCCTTGAACCGGGCGAACGCGGCGTTGAGGATCTCCTCAGACTCCACCACCACGCCGAGCTCCTGTAGCCGGGTGCGGAACGCATTGCGGCCGGAGAGCTTGCCGAGGACGATCCGGTTGGCGTTCCAGCCCACGTCCTGGGCGCGCATGATCTCGTAGGTCTCGCGGTTCTTCAGCACGCCGTCCTGGTGGATGCCGGACTCGTGCGCGAACGCATTGGCACCGACCACCGCCTTGTTCGGCTGCACCGCGAAGCCGGTAATGCCCGACACCAGCCGGCTGGCCGGCACGATCTGCGTGGTGTCGATGTTGGTGTCGCAGGTGAAGAAGTCCTGGCGGGTACGCACCGCCATGACGATCTCCTCGAGCGCAGCGTTGCCCGCACGCTCGCCCAGGCCGTTGATCGTGCACTCGACCTGGCGGGCGCCGTTGAGCACGCCGGCGAGCGAGTTCGCCGCGGCCAGGCCGAGATCGTTGTGGCAATGGGTGGACCAGATGACCTTGTCCGCGCCCGGCACGCGCTCGCGCAGCGTGCGGATCAGCGCGCCGTACTGCTCGGGCATGGTGTAGCCGACCGTGTCCGGGATGTTGAGGGTGGTCGCCCCGGCCTTGATCACCGCCTCGAGCACGCGGCACAGGAAGTCGATGTCCGAGCGCCCGGCGTCCTCGGGCGAGAACTCGACGTCGTCGGTGAAGCCGCGCGCGAACCGCACTGCATTGGCGGCGGTCTCGAGGACCTGCGACGGCTCCATCCGCAGCTTCTTCTCCATGTGGATGCGGGAGGTCGCAAGGAACGTATGGATGCGCTTGCGCGGCGCCGGCGCGATCGCCTCGGCGCAGCGTCGGATGTCGGCCTCGTTCGCCCGCGACAGGCCGCAGACGGTGGATTCGCGGATGATCGAGGCGACGGAATGCACCGCTTCGAAGTCGCCGTTGCTGGCCGCCGGGAAGCCTGCTTCCATCACGTCGACCCGCATCCGCTCGAGCTGGCGCGCGATGCGCAGCTTCTCCTCGCGGGTCATGGTCGCGCCAGGGCTCTGTTCGCCGTCGCGCATGGTCGTGTCGAAGATGATGAGGCGGTCGGTGCTCATGATGTCTCCTTGCCGCAGGATATGCGGATGCTGGATTCGGTCACCGGCTTCAGGTCATGAGCCGGCGCGGGGCAACGCAACAGGGGTCGTGGAAGGGCTAGCGCGCGGGGCGCAGCAGCCAGCTTGCCAGCAGTGTGCTGGTCAGCAGGGAGAAGATCACGACGCGTTGGGTTACCGAGGACATGCCGTGAGTCTAGGGCGTGGCGCGCGGGAGCGCAAGCTGCACCGCTCCGACGGCGGCCCCGCCCGGGAATCAGAGCTTCGGCGCCTGCGGCGGCTCGCCCCCCGGTACTGCCGGGACATCGCCCGCGGTGTCCGCGTCGGCGACCGGCAGGGCCGGACGCGGCCGTCGCAGCGCACTGACCATCGCCATCACGTAGCCCGACAGCGCGTAGGCCACGGACACCGCCAGCAGCAGTTCGGCCAGCGTATCGGCGACCAGGCTCAGCAGACCGCAGCCGATCGCGGTGCCGACGATGACGCGGAACGACACCGCCTTGCGCAGGTTGATGTCCTTGCCGCTGTAGAAGCGGAAGTTGCTCACCATCGAGAACCCGGCGAACACCGTGACGAACCAGGCGAGCCACATCACATCGCCGCCCTCGACCTGGTAGAGGCTGAACGCCCAGACCAGGCTCGCTACCAGCGCCGCCGCAGCCGGGCTCGGCAGGCCGGTGAAGTAGCGCTTGTCGGCGATGTCGAGCTGGGTGTTGAACCGGGCCAGCCGCAGCGCCGCGCAGGCGCAGTAGATGAACGCAGCGATCCAGCCCAGTCGGGCGACCACCCATTGCGACTTGCTGCCCACCTCGGCGAGTTGGGAGAAGTCCTTCAACGCCCAGACGTAGACGACCAGCGCCGGCGCAACGCCGAAGGAGACCATGTCCGAGAGCGAATCGTATTCGGCGCCGAACGCGCTCTGCGTACGCGTCCAGCGTGCGATGCGACCGTCCAGTCCGTCGAGGATGCCGGCGATGAAAATGGCAGCGGCGGCCACCTCGAAGCGGCCGTTCATCGCCTGCACGATCGCGAAGAAGCCGGCGAACAGTGCGGCGGTGGTGAAGGCATTGGGCAGCCAGTAGATGCCGCGCCTGCGGCCTTCCACCTTGGCCACCTTGTGCGGGTCGCGCCGGATCACCGGTCAGCCCCCCGGAGCCTGCGCTACGCCCGGAGCCGGCAGTTCGGCGAGCACCGTCTGGCCGGCGAACACGACGTCGCCCAGCACCGCGCGCGGCACGGCATCGGGCGGCAGGTAGACGTCCACCCGCGAACCGAAGCGGATGAATCCGAAGCGCTGACCACGCTCGACACGGTCACCCGGCTTCGCGTAGCAGAGGATGCGCCGCGCGATCAGGCCGGCGATCTGCACGCAGGTGACCTGCACGCCGGTCGCCGTCTCGATGACCATCGCGTTGCGTTCGTTCTCGACCGAGGCCTTGTCGATCGCCGCATTGAAGAATCGGCCGGGGAAGTAGCGCACCTCGCGCACCTCGCCGTCCACCGGCACCCGGTTGGAGTGCACGTTGAACACGTTCATGAACACCGAAACCTTGAGCGCTTCGCGCTCGAGGTAGGGGTCGCGCGCCATGCCGACGGCGACGATGCGCCCGTCGGCGGGCGAGATCACCGCCTGGCCCGAGGCATCGAAGCCTCGGGCCGGGTCGCGGAAGAACTGCACCACGAAGACCGTGACTACCCACAAGGGCAGCGACCACCACGGCCCGGCGAACACCGCCACCGCGACAGCCGCACCCGAGGCCAGCGCAATGAAGGGCCAGCCTTCGCGCGCCAGGATGGGGTGCGGGTACGGGGTCATCAGTTGCGCGACCGGTCGACCAGCTGGTTGGCCTTGATCCACGGCATCATGCCGCGCAGCTTCCCGCCCACGGTCTCGATCGAGTGCGCCTGGCCGATCCGGCGCATCGCCTTCAGGGTCGGGGCGTCGGCACGGTTCTCGAGGATGAACTCCTTGGCGAACTGACCGGTCTGGATCTCGGCCAGGATCTTCTTCATCTCGGCCTTGGTCTGCTCGGTGATGATGCGCGGGCCGCGGGTGAAGTCGCCGTACTCGGCGGTGTTGGAGATCGAGTAGCGCATGTTCGCGATGCCGCCCTCGTACATGAGGTCGACGATCAGCTTGAGCTCGTGCAGGCACTCGAAGTAGGCCATCTCAGGGGCGTAGCCGGCCTCGACCAGCGTCTCGTAGCCGGCCTGGACCAGGGCGGTGGCACCGCCGCACAGCACGGCCTGTTCGCCGAACAGGTCGGTCTCGGTCTCTTCCTTGAAGGTCGTCTCGATCACGCCGGCACGGGCCGCGCCGATCGCTGCCGCATACGACAGCGCGACGTCGCGCGCCTTGCCGCTGGAGTCCTGAGCGATCGCGATCAGCGACGGCACGCCGCCGCCCTGGGTGTAGGTCGAGCGCACGAGGTGGCCGGGGCCCTTCGGTGCGATCATGATCACGTCGATCTCGGCCTTCGGCAGGATCTGCTGGAAATGCACGTTGAAGCCATGGGCGAACGCAAGGGTGGCGCCCTTCTTGATGTTCGGCTCGACCGACTCCTTGTAGACCTGCGCCTGGTGCTCGTCGGGCAGCAGCATCATGACCAGGTCGGCACCCTTCAC
>CANHBC010000024.1 GCA_947458835.1 Betaproteobacteria bacterium
CGGCCCGTACCGAGAGCTGCCCGCCTACGACATGATCGTGCAGGCGCTGTCCGGCGGCATGAGCCTGACTGGCGAGAGCGGCGGCCTGCCGGTGCGCTCAGGGATCCCGCTGGGCGACCTCGCGGCCGGAATGTTCGCGGTGATCTCGATCCAGGCCGCGCTGCTCGAACGCACGCGCACCGGTCGCGGCAAGCAGGTCGACATCTCGATGCTCGACTGCCAGGTGTCGATGCTCACCTACCAGGCGGCCTACCACCTGATCGCTGGCGTGGTGCCCGGCACCCAGGGACGCGCGCACGATTCGTTCGCGACCTATCGCACCTTCATCGCCGGCGACGGCGTGAACGTGGTGGTCTGCGCCAACACCGACCGCATGTGGGAGGACATGGCGCGCGAGCTGGGCGTGGCCCAACTGCTGGAAGACCCGCGCTACCGCAGCAACGGCGACCGCCACGCGAACCGCGATACGCTGTTGCCGGTCCTCGACCAGGCTTTCCTGGCCCAGCCGGCCGAGCACTGGGTCGGCCGCTTCCGTGCGAAGGGTATCCCGGTCGGCAGTGTGAACACGCTCGACCGCGCGCTGCGTGACCCCCAGGTGCTGCATCGCCAGATGGTGCTGCCGCTCGAAGACGGACGCGGACACCGAATCGAGGTCGCGGGCAATCCGATCAAGTTCACCGGCGAGGCACCACCGCCCGACCGCTACCCGCCGAGGCTCGGCGAGGACAACGCCTGCGTGCTGGCCGGCGTGCTGCATTGGGATGCCGGCCGGATCGCGGCGCTGGTCGAAGCCGGCGTGCTCAAGTCCGCCGCGTCCTGATCCCGTCACCCTACGCATTTCCACTGGAGAACCATCGATGGACCTCAGACTTTCCGGCAAACGTGTACTGGTCACCGGCGCCTCCCAGGGCATCGGGCTGGGCGTGGCAGAGGGCTTCGCGGCCGAAGGCTGCCACCTGATCCTCAGTGCGCGCAACGCCGCATTGCTCGAAGAGGCGGCCACGGCCCTGCGCAAGCTCGGCGCGGCGTCGGTGACCGTGCATGCCAGCGACCTGGCCGCCCCGGGTGCCGCCGCGGCGCTGGCCGCCGCGGCCGGAACCGTCGACGTGCTGGTGAACAATGCCGGTGCCGTGCCGCAGGGTTCCATAGACCAGATCGACGAGGCGCGCTGGCGCACCGCCTGGGACCTGAAGATCTTCGGCTACATCAACCTGAGCCGTGAGATCTACGCCGGGATGGCCACGCGCAGGTCCGGCGTGATCGTGAACATCATCGGCGTGTCGCCGTTCCATCCGACCAACAAGAACGTGGCCGGCGCCGCGGGCAACGCGGCGCTGATGGCCTTCACCGCGTGCCTCGGAACCGGTAGCCTGGACGATGGCGTGCGCGTGGTGGGCATCAACCCCGGCGCCACCGAGACCCAGCGTCAGGTCGTGCGCTGGAAGGCGCGTGCGCAGGCGGCCTTCGGCGACGAGAACCGCTGGCGCGAGCTCACCACCGGTTTCCCGCTCGGGCGGCTGGCGCGGGTCGACGAAGTCGCCGACGTCGCGGTGTTCCTCGCCTCGGAGCGGGCCTCGTACGTGACCGGGACGATGATCAGCGTCGATGGCGGCGCGGGGATGTCGAAATGAGCGGCGCGGCCTCGAAGCAGTCCCAGCTGTCGCCGATGATCCGCTCGCTGTCGGCCTACATGTCGAAGGCGGCCGACCGGCCGCTGCCCGCGAAGGTGGCGGAGAAGACCAAGCACCACATCGCCGACTCGATCGCCGCGATTGTGTCCGGCTCGCAGCTGCTGCCGGGGCGCAAGGGCATCGAGTACGTCGCCACCCAGGGCGGCATCGCGCAGGCCACCGTGATGGGCACCGCGCTGTCGAGCAGCGTGACGCTGGCTGCCTTCGCCAACGCGATGTCCGCGCACGCCGACGAGACCGATGATTCGCACCAGGGCGGATTGTTCCACCCGGGCTGCGCGGTGGTCCCGGCGGCCTGGGCGATGGGCGAACTGAAGCGCTCCTCCGGCACGGAACTGCTGCGCTCGGTGGCGCTGGGCTACGACGTGGGCGCACGCTTCTCGATGGCGCTGGGCGGCATCAAGTTCCTGCTCGCCGCGCATTCCTCGCACGCGTTCGGCGCGATCTTCGGCGCCGCCGCCGCCGCCGGTTCGCTCGCTCGCTTCGATGCGCAGCGGATGCGCTGGCTGCTCTCCTACACCGCGCAGCAGGCGTCGGGCCTGTCCTGCTGGATCCGCGACCCGGACCATGTCGAAAAGGCGTTCGACTTCGCCGGGATGCCCACGCGCAATGCGATGTCGGCCGCGACGATGGTCGACGCCGGCTTCAACGGCGTGGACGATTCGTTCAGCGGGCCGCGCAGCTTCTTCCTCGCGTATGACAAGCACGCCGATACGTCGCACGTCGCGCGCGAGCTTGGCCGTACCTGGGAGATGATGCGCTCGAACATCAAGAACTGGTCGGTCGGCTCGCCGATCCAGGCGGCACTGGATTCGCTGCTCGCGCTCATCCGTGCGCATGGCCTGACGCCGGCGAACGTGCGCCGCCTGCACGTCCAGGTCCAGGATACCGAGTCGGAGATCGTCAACAACCGCGACATGCCCGACATCTGCATGCAGCACCTGCTGGCGGTGATGCTGGTCGATGGCGGTCTCACCTTCGAATCCTCGCATGACGACGAGCGGATGCATGACCCGCTGGTACTCGACGTGCGCCGGCGCATCGAGTTCACTGGCAGCAGCGAGCTCAGTCGTGCCGGCGGCCGGCAGGCGATCCTCGAGGTCGAGACCAGCGACGGACGGCGGCTGAACCACCACACCGAAGTGGTACGCGGCGCCTGGCAGAACCCGATGACCCGAGCCGAGGTAGACGACAAGTGCTTGCCGCTGATGGCACCGGTACTCGGCCGTCGCCGTGCCCGCACGCTGCTCGATCGGATCTGGACGCTCGACGAGGTGGCGGACGTACGCTCGCTGCGCCGCTTGCTGCAACCTGCCTGAACGGGCGCGGAAGACAACCGACGACCGTGAACACATGATGGAACATCCGGAGGAAGGCAATACGATGGGCACGATGCGTGGATCCTCGAGAAGCCCGATGGCACCGGCCGTGCTGTGCGGCCTGCTGCTCGGCGTGGGTGTGGGCGAGGCATGGGCGCAGGCCTTTCCGGTGCGACCGGTGCGCATGCTGGTGGGCTCGGCCCCCGGCGGCGGCCTGGACGTTTCGGCGAGGGCACTGTCCGATCCGCTCTCGGCGGCGCTCGGCCAGCCGGTGCTGGTCGACAACCGACCGGGCGCCGCAGGCAGCCTCGCTGGCCAGATCCTGAGCAAGGCACCGTCGGACGGCCACACGATCTGCCTGGGCGCCATCGGCAATTTCGCGGTCAACTACTTCCTCTACAAGGACATCGGATACCACCCGCTGAACGACCTCGCCCCGGTCACCGGCATCGCCGACGCGACCAACATCCTGGTGGTGCATCCCGGCGTCGCGGCGACCAGCGTGCGCGACCTGCTGAAGCTCGCGTCGACGCAGAAGGGCCTGACCTATGGCTCATCGGGCACCGGGAACGCCGGCCATCTGGCCGGAGAACTGTTCGCAGCGTCGACGAAGACCGACCTCGTGCATATTCCCTACAAGGGCGGTGGCCCGGCGATGATCGACCTGCTCGGTGGCCGGATCACGATGATCTTCGCCTCGCCCTCGACCGCGCTGCAGCACGTGAAGGCCGGGAAGATCCGCGCACTCGCGGTGACCACCGCCAAGCGCTCGGTGATCGTGCCCGATCTGCCTACGATCGCCGAATCCGGCGTGCCCGGTTTTGACGTCAACAACTGGTACGGCATGGCCGCCCCGGCGCGCACGCCGGCCGCGGTCATCGCCCGCCTGAACCGCGACCTGGTGTCGATCCTGAAGACGCCCGAGGTGAACCGGGTGTTCATCGAGCAGGGCATCGAGCCGGCGCCCAGCTCGCCGGAAGCGTTCGGCCGATTCATCCGTGCCGAGTTCGAGAAATGGGGGCGGGTGCTGCGCGACGCGAAGGTGTCGGCGCAGTGATCGTCCGACAGGTGTCCTGAGGGAGGCAGTACGATGGCCAGGGTGTTCCACTGCTCGATCCCGGTGCGCGACCTCGAGTCGACCCGGGCGTTCTATGGCGAGGTGCTCGGCTGCAAGGCCGGCCGCACCGAGGTCGACCGCATCGACTACGATTTCTTCGGCCACCACATCGTCGCGCAGGTGTCGCCGGAGGAATCGGCCCACCGCAGCGTCGGGGTGGGCCGGGAGTCTTACCCGCTGCGCCATTTCGGCGTGCTGGTGACGAAGGAGGAGTTCGAGCGGCTGGCTGCGCGGCTGCAGGCAGCGGGTGCGCCCTGGGTGATTCCGCCCGAGGTGCGCCATGCAGGGACGGTACGCGAGCAGATGACGATGTTCGCGCTCGATCCGTCGGGCAATGGGGTGGAGTTCAAGTCGCTGGCCGATCCGGCCAACGTGTTCAAGGCCTGAACAGACCAGACCAACAAGGGGGAGGAAGACAGATGGCCAGTATCGTGCATCTCGCAGTCAAGGTCACCGACGTGGAACGTGCTGCGGCGTTCTACGAAACGGTGTTCGGCTTCCGCCGGTCGGAGACCACCCGCAAGCGCGGCCACGTGTCGTGCCATATGACCGACGGCCGGTTCGACCTGGCGCTGATCCAGTACGACACGGCCGACACGGTCGAGGCGAACTGGGCCGGCGAAGGGCCCTGCATCCACCATTTCGGCATCGCGGTCGAGGACACCGCGGCGGTGCACCAGCGGCTGGTAGAAGGCGGTTTCACCATCCTCAGCGCGCCCGGCGTGATGCCGATCAAGTTCCGCGGCCCTGATGGCGTCGTGATGGAAGTCGGCCCGTCGTCGATCTTCCCTGGCGTCGACGAAGGTATCGCGGCCGAGCGTAAGGCCATCCAGGAGCAAGCATGAAGAAGTTCAGCGTCAGTCCCGAAGCCTACGTCGAGATCCTCAACCTGTACTCGGCCTACAACCTCGCCAGCGACTCCGGCGATGCAGAGTGGTACGCGAGTTGCTTCACCGAGGACGGAGAACAGCACGGCACCTACGACATCGTCGGCCGTGCCAACCTCGTCGAGTACAAGAAGAAGGACTATGCAACCCGCACCCACCTGTACCGCCGCCACTGGAACGGCAGCATCCACCTCGAACAGGTCGACGAAGAGACGGTCCGCGGCCGCTGCTACCTGTTCGGATACAACGGCGAACCCGGTTCGCTGCCGCACGTGACCCACGCTGGCGTCTATACCGACATCATCAAGCGCGTGGACGGTGAGTGGAAGTTCGCCCATCGCAAGCTGGTGTTCGACGGGGTGAAGAAGTGACAGCGGCCACCGGTGCCCAGGCACTGGCCCACCCCCTCGACCATGCGACGGTCGCCGGGCTGCTGGCGATGTACCGGCGGCGCGAGGTGTCGCCGGTCGAGGTGGTCCGCCACCAACTCGAGCGCGTCGGTCGTTACGAAGCGAGCCTGCACTGCTTCGTGACGCAGACGCCCGAGGTCGCGCTCGCACGGGCGCGCGAGGCCGAAGCGCTCTGGATGCGCAGTGATGCGCACCATACCGCGCCCCTGCTGGCTGGCGTGCCGTACGGGCTGAAGGACGTGATCTCCACCGCCGGCATCCTCACCACCGGCCAGTCGAAGATCCTGCAGCACAACGTACCGTCGAAGGACGCGGCGGTCGAGTCGCGGATGAAGGACAGCGGTGGCGTGCTGCTGGGCAAGCTCACCACCTACGAGTTCGCCCATGGCGGACCGTCCTGGGACCTGCCCTGGCCACCAGCGATGAACCCGTGGAAGCCGGGCTACCTGCCCGGCAGCACCAGCAGCGGTGCCGGCGCCGCGATCGCCGCCGGCCTGCTGCCGGCCGCGATCGGCACCGATACCGGCGGTTCCATCCGCATGCCGGCAGCCGTCTGCGGCATCGTCGGCGTGAAGCCGACCTACGGGCTGGTGAGCCGACAGGGTGTGCTGCCGAACACCTTCACCTTCGACACCTGCGGGCCGATGGCGCGCACCGTCGAGGATGCCGCTCTGCTGCTGGGCGCGATCGCCGGGTACGACGACGAGGATGTCGCCAGTGCAGACCGGACGCCGCGCGACTACCTCGCCGACCTTCCGCTGGGCGTGCGCGGCGTGCGCATCGGCTGGGTACGCCACTGGTACGACGGCGACGCGAACTGCCATCCGGATGTTGCCCCGGCCATCGAGCAGGCGATGAAGGTGCTGGCCGATGCCGGTGCGATCATCGAGGAGATCCGCCTGTCCGATCTGCTGGTCTACCAGGACTGCAAGACCACCATCTCCATCACCGAGATGTTCAGCGCCTACGAGCACGAGTTCCGCACCCGGCCGCAGGACTTCGGCCTGATGTTCCGCAACAAGGTGCTGTCGGGTTCGCTGATCCGTGCCGAGGACTACTTCCAGGCGCTGCGCCAGCGCCTGTGGCTCGCGCGTGAACTCGCCCGCGCCTTCCGCGAGTACGACGTGATCGCCACCGCCGGCTGGATGACCCCGGCGGACAAGGCGCGGCCGGACAAGCTGGACAAGTTCCTGCGACCGCCGAACATCACCACGCCGTTCAACATCGGTGGCGGTCCCGCCATGAACATCCCGTGCGGCTTCAGCGCCGACGGGCTGCCGCTGAGCCTGCAGATCGCCGCCGACCATTTCGACGAGCCGATGATGTTCCGCGTCGGCCACGCGTACCAGCAGCTGACCGACTGGCACCAGCGGCATCCGACCGAAGGGATGATCCAGTGACCCGCTCATTCGTGCTGCCCGAACCGGGCGCGAAGACCCTAGAGGCGCTGCCGCAGTCCTCGCGCGAGGACATCGAACGCATGGCCCGGCAAGCTGGCCTCGACCTGCCGCCGGCGCTGATGGACGAACTGTGCGCGTCCTACCCCGCGTTCGAGGCGATGGTGCGCAGGCTGCCACGCCGGCGCGCGCGCTTCGACGAACCGGCACACCACCTGATCGACGTGACGCGCGTGAAGGCGCTCGACTGAAACCCGAGGAGCAAGCGATGGACTATTACGATTGGGTGGCCGGCCAGCTGGGCAAGGCGCCGTCGGTGATCGACTGGAAGGACATCCCTGCCGAGGACGTGTCCGACCCGAACCTCACCACGCATTCCGGTACGGTGCGCCAGACCTGGGTCGGCGACAAGGTGATGATGACCCGGGTCGTGGTCAAGCCCAACTCGAAGGGCAAGCCGCACTTCCATCCGTCCGAGCAGGTGTCGATGATCCTGCGCGGCGGCGTGAAGGTGCACATGCACGGCCGCGAGCAGGTTGCGATGGCCGGGTCGATCGTCCACATTCCGGGCAACGCGGTGCACATGTTCGAGATCCTCGGCGAGGAGACCGAGATCCTCGATGTGTACACCGTGAATGCCTCGGTCGAGGAACTCCGCAAACAGTATCCGAAGGAGGCATCCTGATGAAGCTCGTACCGTTGATGCGTCCGGCCCTTGTGGCCGTGGCGGTCGCAGCCGCGTTCACCACCGCAGTCCCGGTGGCGCAGGCCCAGTCGCCCTCCGGCGCCTTCCCGCAGCGGCCGATGCGGCTGATTCTCTCCGTCCCGCCGGGCGGCGCGGCCGACTTCACCGGCCGCGTGGTCGCCGCGAAAATGGGCGAGCTGGCCGGGCAGACCGTCGTCGTCGAGAGCCGGCCGGGTGCTGGCGGCATCGTCGCCTCCGAGTTCGTGACCAAGGCCACGCCGGACGGGCACACGCTGATGCTCAGCTCCAGCACCACCCACGGTGCAGCGCCGGTGCTCTACCGGAAGCTGCCCTACGACGCGATCCGCAGCTTCACCCATATCTCCGGCGTGTCACTGCTGCCTGCGATGATGGCGATCAACGCCGACGTACCGGCCAAGACGGTGAAGGAATTCGTTGCCGTGACCCGTGCGAGCCCGGGCAAGTACATGTTCAGCTCGTCGGGCAACGGTAGCGCACCGCAGCTGTTCGGCGAGAACTTCAAGATCCGCACCGGTGCTGACCTCACCCACGTGCCATACAAGGGCAGCGGCCCGGCGGTGGTCGACCTCGCCGGCGGGCAGGTCCACATGATGATGGACGGGCTGCCGTCGCTGATCAACCAGATCAAGTCCGGCCGCCTGCGTGCGCTGGCGGCGCTCGCCGACAAGCGCTTCAGCGTGTTCCCCGACGTGCCGACCATTGCGGAGGCGGGCTTCCCCGGCCTGGAGGACGGCGTCTGGTACGGCATGTCGGCACCGGCCGGCGTCCCGGCGCCGATCGTCGATATCCTCGCCAAGCTCACGTTGCGCACGATCACCAGCCCGGATGTGGTCGAACGCTTCCAGACCGTCGGCGGGATCCCGCTGACGATCGGGCCGAAGGAATATGTTGCGTTCATCCAGAACTACAACAAGCGCTGGGGCGAGATCGTACGGGTGGCGAAGGTGGTCGCGGACTGACGTCGGAACCTGCCGGGGCGGCCCGCTGGCCTCACTGCGGCCAGGAACGGACCGCGCCCGGTTGCGGGCTATCGTCGCGCAGACCGCCCGCGCGACATGGCGCGTTTCCTCGAACAACGCCTCGTCCCCGTCGATCAGAGGAAGCCTGCGGCCACCGCCATCACGACGGCCACCGCCCAGAGCGCGAAGGCCGTGACCAGCAGTCGTCTCAACATGAGCGCCTCGCGCAGCAGCGGTGCCGGCAGGCCCTGCAGCGAGGGTGGTCGGGTCAGCAGCCAGATGCCGAACCGAGAGGGCGTGAGCCAGCCCAGCGCGATGAAGTACCACCCGCCGGGGCGGCCCAGTTCCGCATGCAGCGCCGGCCAGTCGCGCTTCACCACCCGGAGGAAGCGGACGGAGACCAGGGTCGCCGCGAGCAGTACGGCCAGGAGCAGGCCCCCGAGCAGCCAGGCGTAGGGCAGCAGCGACGCGCGAGTCACGGATCGATCGTGATCTTGGCGCGTTTCACGATCTCGGCGTAGCGTGTGCGTTCGCCGCGGATGAACTTGCCGAAGGTCGCTGCGTCCATCGGCATCGGGTTCAATCCCTGCTTCGCCAGCGCCGCGCGGAAGTCGGGCGTGGTGACGGTATCGACCGTCAGCCTGGCGATCCGCTCGATCGCCGCGGCGGGTGCTCCAGCCGGCATCAGCAGCCCGTACCAGAGGCGAATGTCCATGCCCGGGATGCCACCCTCGGAGAAGGTCTGCATGTTCGGGAACTCAGGATCGCGCGCACTGCCGGTGACCGCGATCGGCCGGACCTTGCCGGAGCGGAACACCGGCGTCATCGACGCCATCGATCCGAAATACAGGTGAACGTGGCCGCCCATCACCGCGGCCATCGCGTCGCCGCCGCCCTTGTAGGGAATGGGCGTCATCTTCACGCCGGTGATCAGCGTGAACAGTTCACCGGCGAGGTGCTGGTTGCCACCGATCTGCGTGGTGGCATAGTTGACCGGCTGAGTCAGCGAGCGGCCCCAGGCGATGAACTCCTTCAGGTTGGTCGCCGGCACCGACGGATGCACGCCCATGCCCAGTTCGGCTACCGCCATCCCCGCCACTGGTGCGAAGTCGCGGATCGGGTCGTAGGGCAGCTTCATCAGCGCACCGGAGATCGTGTGCGTGGTGAGGATCGAGAGCAGTGTGTGCCCGTCCGGATTCGCACTGGCGACGTACTGGGTGCCGATGCGCCCGTCTGCCCCTGGGCGGTTATCGATCAGCACCGGCTGCTTGAATGCCTCGGACAGGCGTACCGCGACCATTCGCGACAACGTGTCGCCGGTGCCTCCGCTGGAATAGGGCACGACGATGCGCACCGGGCGGTTCGGATACGGTGTCGACGACGGCGCGACGGACTGGGCGAGCACCGCGCCGGAGAGCAGGACGGACGTGAGCAGTGCGAGCGTGGCAGGGATGTATGTCATGGTCGAACAGCCTTGCTGGGGTCGGGCCGCAGGGCGCGGCGGTGGTGCCGGGGTCAGTATTCGGCGAACATCCGCTGCAGGTCCGCCAGACTTGACCCCGCCGCCAGCGCCAGCATCAGCAGGATCCGCGCCTTCTGCGGGCTCAGGTTGTCCGCGGGGATGATGCCCAGCGCGTCGTGCTCCTGGTGGGCCAGCACGCGGCCGTTGCCCAGCCGACTCGCCCGCACGAAGGCGAGGCCGGGATCGTGCGCGCGGCACGACTGCACGATCTCCTTCTCGACGTCGGACAGCAGTGCCGCGCCGGTGCCTGTGAACACGAAACCACGTGTGCCGGCGGCGACCAGCGCCTCGACCACCGTGCGCGCATCCGACTCCACGAACCCATGGACGATCTCCACCTTCGGCCACGACGCCGCGGTGCCCAGCTTCGCCGCCGCGAACTCTGAGTGCACCGTGTGCCGCTGCTCGGGCCGTCTATACCAGGCGACCCGATCGGCATCGGCATACCCGAGCATCCCGAGGTCGCCCGAGCGGAAGGTCTCGACTCGGTAGGTATTGGTCTTGGTGACATCGCGCGCGGCGTTCACCTGGTCGTTGAGTACCACCAGAACGCCCCGGCCGCGCGAGCCGGGGCAGGCTGCCACCCGGACCGCATTGACCAGGTTGAGCGGTCCATCTGAACTGAGCGCGGTCGCCGGGCGCTGCGATCCCACCAGTACCACCGGGCGGTCATGGTCGACGACCAGGTTGAGGAAGTACGCGGTCTCCTCCAGCGTGTTCGTGCCGTGGGTGACGACGATGCCGGCAAGGCCCGGGTCGCCGCTGAACAGCGCATCGATGCGTCCTGCCAGATCGCGCCAGATCGCGAACGACATGTTCGAGCTGGCGATGTTGCAGACCTGCTGGACATCGATGTCGGCCACGGTCGCCAGTTCTGGCACCGCCTGCACCAGTTCGGTCCCGGTCGCCGATCCCGCCTTGTACTCGTGCGACAGGGTGGAGCCCGCACGGCCGGCGATGGTGCCGCCGGTGGCGAGGACGACGATGCGGGGAAGCGGGGTGGCCAGGGCAGTCATCCGACGAGGATAGCAGCGCTCACCGTCCGGTGGACCTCGCGTCCGGCCGGGATGTCACCCGAGGGCTAGCGGCGCGAGCGTCCCTGCGACCGCCGCGCCCACCCATGCCAGGGTGCGCACCACCAGCGGCCGGTCCAACGACCGGGAGGGAGCGCCCTGCGTGGGCCGCAGGCCGAGCACGAACGCGTGCGCCGGCAGCACCACGACGACCAGGAAGACCACCACGAACAGCATGCCGTCGCCGCTGCCCTCGCCCAGCCAGCGCGTGGCGGCTGGCAAGGCAAGCGCGGAGAAGAGGCCGGCGAGTGCGGCGGTGAACGGTGTCGGAGAACGGTCGAGCATCAGCGGAAGGCCACCCAGAACATCGAAAGCCCGGACACGATCATCAGCGCGTCGATCAGATGCCGGAACTCGTGCGGCGTCATCCGCTGCAGGATGCGCCTCGAGACGAACGCCCCGGCCATCATCGAGCTGCCCACGGCCAGGCCCTTCAGCATGGTATCAGTGCCCAGCGCATCCGCCAGCCCGAAGGCCATCACCTTCGTGAAGTAGACGATGCACGACGCGGCCGCCTCGGTGGCGATGAATGCGCCCCTCTCCAGCCCGGCGCCGATGAAGATGGGCACCTGGATCGGTCCGGTGGACACCACGATGCCGGTGAGGAAGCCCACGGGTGCGCCGAGCAGTGCGAGGTCCCGGTGCGACAGCTGCAGCCGCCGCCGATGGAACCCTCTCCGCGCGGGCACCATCGCGATGAAGAACGCACCGAGCGCGACCTCGATCACCCGGGGTGGCACCGCAAGCAGCGTCTTCACCCCGAGGATCGCGCAGGGCACGGCGGTCGCGCTGTACGCGCCGCAGGCACGCCAGTCGACCACCCGCCACCAGGCGAGCACCTTGCCGATGTTCCCGAGCACTGCGGCGATCGCCATGATCGGCACCGCCTGCTGTGGCCCGAAGGCGATTACCAGGATGGGCATCAGGATCAGCGAAGCGCCGGTACCGACGATGCCGCTGAGGGTGCCCGCCACCAGGCCGACGGCGAGGACGAGAATCAGTTCCAAGGACGGCGGGTCAAGGTCGGTGGCTCGGATGGACGGCCGAAAGGGCGCTCAGGCCCGCAGGGTACCACCGCGCGCCCCGCCGCCTGGCCGGTGCGCCCGCCTTCAGCCACCCGCGGGCGAGCCTGCCTACTGAAAGACGTCGAAGTGCATCACATCCTCGCGCTCGCCGGGCCTCGCGTAGCGTCCAGCCTGCCTCAAGCCACCCGCAGATGCTGTACCGCCTCGCCCATGCGCCGCGCGACCGATTCGAGCTTGGCGGTCGACTGCACGGTTTCGCCCGCGCTGCGCGAATTCGCTTCGGACACCTTCAGCAGCGCGTCGATACTGTCGCCGAGCGCGCGTGCGGCGACCCGCTGGAGATCCATCGATTCGCTGATCTCGCCTACGACTCGGTGCAGCCGCGAGGACTCGTCCGAGATGTTGCCGATGGTGGCACTCGCGTCCCGGATCCTCGTCACGCTCCGGTCGACGGTGCCGACCGCGCTCTCGATGCCTGTGACGGTCTCGCGCGTCTGGTCCTGCACCCGCTCGATGATGCCGGTGACTTCCTGCGTCGCCGAGCCCGTGCGCTCCGCGAGCTTGCGTACCTCGTCGGCCACCACCGAGAACCCGCGGCCGTGCTCGCCGGCGCGGGCGGCCTCGATCGCCGCGTTCAGCGCGAGCAGGTTGGTCTGCTCGGCGATGCCGCGGATCACGCCGACGATCTCTGCGACGCGGCCCGACTCCTGCCCGAGCTGGATGACGAGTTCCGAGGACCGGCGGACCTGCGAGGCGACGTCGGCGATCTCGCTGGTCGCGGCATCGATGACGGTGATTCCCTGCCGCGTGAGCTGGTCCGTCCGCTCGGATGACTCACGCGCCTTCGACGCGAGCGAGGCGACGCAATCGATGCCACCGACGGCCTGCGCGACGGCAGCGGCCATCGCCCGCGCCTGCTCGCGCTCGACCCCGGCCCCGCTCGAGACGTCGCTCGCGAGCACCTTGAGCTGTGCCATCGCGGCACCGACCGAATCCGCGCCTTCGCGCAGAGTCAGCACCAGGCTGCGCGTACGACCGCGGCTTTCCTCCAGCGCCCGGGTCAGGCGTCCGAACTCCAGCCCGGGACTGTGTACGATCGCCTCGGTGAAGTCGCCATCGCGGATGCGGGCGAGCGTCCGACCGACCGTGTCGAGCGGTTTCATGATGTCATGCCGGAACACCGCGGCCAGCAGCCCCGTCAGCACGACCAGCAGGATCGCGCTGGCTGCGGCCGCCCATCCCACCAGCCGGCGGACCTCGGCGGTCGCCGCCACCTCCGAGGCCGCGATTTCGCGATTGGCCACGGCGACGAGCGTGTCGATCTCCGACCGGTGCGCCTCGTAGAGCTTGCGCATCTCTCCCCTGAGCAGCGAGCGCGCAGGCTCCAGGCTTCCCGCGTGGATGGCGGGGACGAACCGTGCGGTGGCCACCTCGAAGAACGCCGCCGCCGGCTGGTGCGACGACTCGACCATCAGGCGGCGCATCTCGCCCTCCGGCAAAGAGAGCCACCGCCGCTGCGAGTCGTTGAACGCCGCGCGGCCGGCCTCGAGCCGGTCGATCTCCGCGCGCATGCGCGCCGCGTCGCCCGCATCGGCTGCTTCCATGATCCGGTAGGCGGTGAGGTACGGCTCGACGATGTACTTCGGCGGCGGGAGCACCTCGGCGACGAGGTCCTTGCCGGTTATGATCTCGTTGTAGATCTCGCCGTTGACGAGGGTCCGGTCAAGCGCGAACTTCGCAGCCGCGAATCCGCCGGCGGACGCCAGCGCAAGGGTGGCTACGACCAAGTGGAACTTGGCCCGGATGGAAAGGCTTTGCCACCAGCGCATTCTGGAAGACTCCCTACTGCCGCTGCACGACCGAGGATACGGCGGGTTCTGGCAGCAACCGCGGGCGGTGCCGTGCGGTTGCTCGGGAGACTCATTACGGACGGTATCGTGCAGACCTTTAGCGAAGATTCGGTCGTCGTTCTGGCAGGTGTCCGGGCGACCCTCACGCACCTTGGACGCCAGGGGGGTATTCCTCAGTCCCGCGCCCGGACGACCCCGAAGCGCGCAGCCTGGCTCTGGTAGACGACGTTGCCGCTGAGGCGGTCGATGATCCTGAGACCCAGGATCAGGGTGTCGTCGGAGTTCTGTGCCCTCAGTGTGAAGCGCGGCGGCAGGTCGATGTAGAAACCGTCACGCCGTTCTTCGCCCGCGGACCTCAGGTTGTAGGCCTTGTACAGGGTCGAGGATGCGCCTCGGGTGATCACCAGTTCGGTATCGAGGCCCCTGGATCCCGCGAAACAGGCGAGGATGTTGATGTGGTTCGGCATGCCGCAGGTGAGGACTGCGATGTAGGGAGACTCCTTCGCCCTCGCCAGGCGCTGCTTCTCGATGGCTGCGCGACGCTGCTGCTCCTCGGCGGCTGCCCGCTCCTCGCGGGCCTTCTTCAATGCGAGTGCGGAGCTCTTCCGTTCCCTGGCATCGGCCTCGTCCTGCAGGAACTGCACGACCGTCTGCGCGGAGGTGTCCTGCGCATAACCGATGCGTACCATGCGCTCGATCGCCTGGCGCCACTCGCCGACCGACGAGACACCCCTGCTCCGGAGTGCGGCCACCTGCTGGGGAGAGGCCTTGACCGCGCTGCCCAGGCGGTAGTCTTCCAGGTCCTCGAAGCCGCGCGACTGCGCGAACGATCGCTCGAGTTCGTCGAACTGGGCAATGCCGTGCAGGAGGTAGGCGAGCTGCTTGTCCCGCTCCAGCGCGGCCACGATGACCCGTGCGTCTTCGCTGGACAGTACGATCGCGCTGCATGCCTTGCGCTGGATCAGCCGATAGGCGTCGTCCACGTCACGCGCCTGCCTCGAGAACGATGACTCGCGGCGCGTGTTGCGCGCTTTCGCGAACGTCTCCAGGAAGAGATAGCCGGCCTGCGCGACCGTGGCCTGTCCATCGCTGGTGGTGATCGCGCATGCGCCGCTGTCGCGGCCCACCTGTTCCGGGAAGAGGATGCCGACGAAACCGCCCTCGGCCGTGCGCAGTTGCTCCATGACCTGCCGGGACCTGTTGCTGGCGACCTCCGCTTCCGAGGCGCGTCTGGCCGCCCTTTCCAGCTGGGCCTGCCGTGCCCGCTCATCCCGCGCCGCGGCCGCCGTGCGCAACGCCTCGAGGTCGAGCTCACCGACCATCAGGTATTGTCCCGAAGAAACGAGCGCCTGGACCCGATCCTCCTCCGACCCGGCCACCAGAAGCAGTTCGGCGGGCGTGCGCGGCGAGTCGTAATAGGCTGCCCTTTCGACCGATCGCCATGACGCGCCGCGATAGTCGACGCCCGAGATACTCGCTTCCGGATCGAACATCGCGCGAACCGAACGGGCGATCTCCGCGTGCAGGGCGGTCGGCAGGCGCTCGTAGGCTGCGAACTGCTCCACTTTCTTCTGCAGCTCCGATGGCGTGCGCGCCGTCGTGAACGGCTTCAACACGAGCTGCACGGACCTCCTGCCGTCGACCGACACACGACTGCGGCCGTCGATCGTCCTGGTGACCTCGATGCTCCTCGCGCCCCTGTGGGCGAGGACGTACAGCTTCGGGTGGAGACGCTCGACGTTGATCGCTGGCGCGCCGGCCTGCCCGCCGGTCACCCCGTCGGTGGCCGGCCCGGTCCGCGCGAGGCTGCGGGGACGAGGGGAAGGGTCTGATGTGACGGGTCCCTGCCGGTCATGATCCTGCGCGACAGGGATCGACCCCGTAGCCGCGCAGCCGGCCAGCGTCGCGCAAACGAGTATCGACCACACCTTGCTCAGACAGCGCTTCATCCCGGTTCCAGTCGAAAGCCGTCGTCTGACGCAGGTCTCCAGCCCCGCTACCGGCCCGCGCTTGCCGAAGCGAGCGGCCGCCGGGGGGCGGAGACAATCACGACGATTAAATGGAAAGCATCGACCATTTTACCGAAGAGGCGACGGTTGCGAGGATTGCCATACGCGAACCGCTCCGGGGTCGTATTCCTCCCCGCTTCCACGGTCATCGCCTGGCGCTTCACGGCCGAAGCCTGGTTCGACCATGGCCACGACTGGCAGGATTCGCAGGGCTCTGGTCGGCCACCTCCACCCGCTTCACCCGTCCCCTCGCCCCGGACCTGAGGGTGACCGCGCCCTTCGGCACCCCGTAGTGTCGGGCTACCAGTGCAACCAGCTCCACGTTCGCCTTCCCATCTACCGGCGGCGACTTCAGGCTGGCAGTGAACGACCCGTCCGGCAGCATCTCCAGCACGCTTTCGTGCGCGCCGGGTCGCACCTTGACCTGGATGATCGACATGGGACTGCAGATCCCGGTGCCCGGCCCGTCAGCGCTCGCCGGGGACGGTTCCGGCGCTCACGCGGGGCGGTCGAGGAACGCCCGCACGTTCGCAATGAACGTCGCCTGCCGGTGCGCCCGGATCTCCCGCGTCGACGAGCCGATGTGTGGCACCAGCACCACCTGCTCCATCGCCCGCAGTTCGGCCGGCACGTGCGGCTCGTCCTCGAACACTTCCAGCCCCGCACCGGCGATCGTGCCGGCGGCGAGTGCCCGGATCAGTGCCGCCTGGTCCACCACCGCGCCCCGGCTCACGTTGACCAGGAAGCCGCCAGGCCCCAGGGCGGCAAGGATCCGTGCATCCACCAGGCGGCGCGTGGCCGGGGTCGATGCGCAGCAGACCACCAGGCAGTCGGCGGCGGTGGCCAGCGCGGCGAGGTCGTCGATGTACGTCCACGGTGCGTCGGCCTTGCGTGACGGACCGTGCCACGCGACCTTCATGCCGAACGCCTCGACGCGGCGTGCGACCGCGCGGCCGATCGCGCCGAGGCCGACCAGGCCGATGGTCTTGCCGCGCAGGTCGGTGCCCATCGGGAACGGACCGTCGGTCCAGCGGCCGGCACGCACGAAGCGGTCGGCCTCGCAGAGTCGGCGCATCGTGCCGATCATCAGCCCGAGCGCGACGTCGGCCACCGCCTCGTCGGTCCAGTCGGGCGTGTTGCTCACGGTGATGCCGCGCACCTGTGCGGCGTCGAGATCCAGCGTGCCATGTCCCATGCCGAAGCAGGCGACATGGGCTAGGTTCGGCAGGTCCTGGAGGTCGGCAGCGGTGAAGCCGCGCAGCCCGGTCGTGGCGAGCACGCGGATGCCCGCGCCGCGTTCGCGCAGGAAGGCTGCCGTGTCCGGCAGCAGCCATCGTCGGTGCACGGTGCAGAACGCCTCGGCTTCGGCCAGCGCCGGCGGGTAGACCGGTGCGATCGCCAGCAGCGCGGGTCGTTGGTCGACCGCCATCAGAGTTTTTCGCCGAGCACTTCCAGTGCGTTCAGCGACAGGATGCGTTCGCGCTGGGCGTCGGTGAGTTCGTCCACCGCGGCGAGCATGCCCAGGGGATCGTCCTCGGCCATGTCGAACGGGGCGTCGGTGCCGATCACCACGCGCTCGGCGCCCACCCGCCGGATCAGGAAGCGCAGCGACTCGACGTCATGCGTCAGCGAGTCGAAGCGGAATCGGTGCAGCTGCTTCTCGGGCGAGTTCGCGGTGTTCGCCTTCGCCTCCTTGCGTACCTGGTAGCCGTGGTCGAGCCGGCCGAACTGGTACGGCAGGTGGCCGCCGCCATGGGCCAGGATGAAGTCCAGGCCGGGCAGCGCGTCGAGCGTGCCGTCGAGCATCAGGTGTGAGGCCATCAGCGCAGTGTCGAACGGCAGGCCGTGGGTGTTGCCGAGGTAGTAGTTGCAGAGATCCCTGGGCAGCGCGCCTGCGATATAAGGGTGGGCAAATACCGCGACCTTCAGTTCGGCCGCTCGCTTGAGCACCGGACGGAACTTCGCGTCCGACAGCAGCTCGCCCTTGATGCGGCAGCCGAGCTCGACCGCGCGAAAGCCGTGCTCGCGCGAGGCGCGTTCGAGTTCGGTGACCGCGGCATCGATGTCCTGCATCGGCAGCGTGGCCATGCCGCGGAAGCGGGTCGGGCGCGACGCGACCATCGCGGCGATGCCGTCGTTGAGCACGCGCGCGGCATCGAGGCCCTTGTCCGCGTCAAGCCAGTAGAAGAACACGACTGGCGTCACCGACAGCACCGAGATGTCGATGCCCTTGCGGTCCATGCTCGCGATCTTGGCGTCGACGTCATGAAACTCGGGGTGCAGCGGCGAGCCGTGGTTGTCGTCGCGCACCAGTGCCTCGTCGGCGCCAGTACCGCGCACGGTCATGCCGAAGTCGCGCGGCCGCTGGCGGATCGCCTCGACCATTGCCCGGGGCAGAACGTGGCTGTGCATGTCGATCACCGGCGGCGTGTTGCCCTTCATGTTGCGACTCCAGTCGTGCGTGCTGCGGGGTTGGTCGGGCGCGGCGCCACCGGCGTGGTGGTCAGTCACCCTTGATGCCGGCGTCCCTGATCACGCGGGCGAAGCGCGCGGCCTCGCTGCGGATGAAGGCGCCGAATTCTTCCGGCGTGCTGGTCAGCGGCTCTACGCCGGCACTGGCGAACTTCGGCTTCATGTCTGGTGCCGCCACCGATTTCGCCAGTTCTGCGTTCAGCCGGTTGATGATCTCACGCGGCGTGCCGGTCGGCGCGAGCATCCCGTACCAGACGCTGATCTCGAAGTTGGGGAAACCCGACTCCTTCGAGGTCGGCACGTTCGGCAGGTCGGCGAAGCGTTCGGGCATCAGCACCGCGAGCGCGCGCACCCGGCCGGCGTTGATCTGCTGCACGGCGGCCGGCGCAGCCACCACCAGCATGTCGACCTCGCCGCCGACGAGGGCACCCAGCGCGACGCCGGAGCCCTTGTAGGGCACGTGAACGATATCCAGCTTCTCCAGGCTCTTCAGGAGTTCCGGCGCGAGGTGCGTGGTGGTGCCCACGCCGCCGGAGCCGTAGTTGAGCCGGCCGGGCGACTTGCGCGCAATCTGCACCAGGTCCTTCAGGTTCTTCGCCGGTACCGACGGATGCACGACCAGCACGTTGCGTACCGCCCCGACCAGCGCGATCGGCGCGAGGTCCTTCTGCGGGTCGTAATTGAGCTTCGTGTACATCAGCGGGCTCAGCGCGATCACCGGCGAGCTCAGCACGATCGTGTATCCGTCTGGGGCGGCCCGTGCCGCCAGCTCCAGCCCTACGTTGCCGCTCGCGCCCGGCCGCGACTCGATGACCAGCGGCTGGCCCAGGTTCTCGGCGAGCCGTGCGGACACCAGACGGCCGACCAGGTCGGTCGGGCCGCCCGGCGGGAACGGCGAGATCATCCGGATCGGACGGTTCGGGTACTGCGGCTGGGCCTGCGCGGCTGCCGCCAGCGACAGGCTGGCGGCGACGGCCATCGACAGAAGGGCGGGCGGCGCCGGGCGCTTCGAACGTGCATGCTGCATGGGGTCTCCTCCGGGCGCGCAGCCCTCTGCGGGGTCTCGCGCCCTGTCGTGCGTCGTGCCGGTGCGCGCTGCCAGTGTGTGCAGACGGTGCGTGCGGCCGGCGCGTCGTGTGGCCGGGCGGCTAGTAGTGCGACTTGAAGCTGATCGCCTCCCGGTACTGCAGGTCTTCCAGGTCGATGTAGGAGCGCTTGGTCTCCTTGTCGACCGTGTACTGGATCTTCCGGTCGGTCTCGTTGGTGGCCCGGATGTCGAGCAGTTCGAGGTATTCCTTCACCTCCCACTCGTGCGCGCCGGCGATGCCAGCCGGGGCGTAGATCATCGAGCCTGGCCCGACCTCGAATTCCTCGCCGTTGAAGTTGCGCACCGTGGCATGGCCGGCGATCACGTAGTAGCACGCCTCGATCGGATGCCAGTGCAGCTGTTCGTAGGTGCCCGGCTTGTAGGTGGCTCTCCCGATGCGGACACGGTCGGTGTCCTGCACGCCCGGCCAGCCGATCAGCCGCTGGTAGGTCTGTCCGTCGGTGACGCCCCGCTTGCCCGGGAAGTCGGCCTCGTTGATCACGCGCAGCGTGGGCTTGACCTCGACTGTCATGGCGTCAGTCCTTCCGCTCGAGCAGTTCGACGCTGACCCCGTCGGGTGCCTCGATGAAGCAGATGCGGGTCGTCGGGTTCATCACGGTCGGCTCCATCAGGAACCTGACGTCCTTGGCGCGCAGCTCGCTGCACAGCGCGTCATAGTCGCCGGTCACGCGCATGCCGAAGTGGTCCAGCCCCCACTGCAGGTCCTGCTTGCCGGCGGCCTTCTCGCCGGGGCGCTCGCCGCGCACGATGACCATCGCGCCGCCGAACGAGATGTAGATCTGTGGCGCCCCGGCGATCTGGACCGTGCGCTCGACCTTGCCGCCGAGCCTGTCCACATACCAGTCTGCGGTGCCCATCGGATCGGGACTGATCACGTGCGCGTGGTCGAAGGAGAGGCTGGCTGCGGGCATGGCATTCCTTTCTGGTGTGCCGGGTCAGGCGTCGTGCCTGCGGCGGGGTGTCATGGACCTGTGGTCCGATGTCAATGTATCAGTCGACGCGGATTCCTGCGGACCGGGTGACGGCGGTCCATTTCTCCACTTCTCCGCTTCGACGGCGTTGCGGCGCGCGGCGTCCCAGGGTGAGCCGCCGAGCGGGAGGATGCCCAGCGCGGTCCAGCGTGCGCGCACCTTGCCCGACTGGAGCATCGGGATCGCCGTTGCGACATTCTCGAACATCACCTGGATGTGACCACCGAGCAGGTCCGACATGCCGCCTGGCGCGGCTGGCACGACGACGCGGATCGGCTGGCTCGGGAAGCCGATCGGCTGGCCCAGCGCGAGGGCCGGCAGCATGCCGGCCGCAGCTGCAGCGGCTGCCAGCGGGAATCGGTTCATGTCGCTCCTCCGGGACGAGACGCATCGACTTCGGTACAGCGCCCCGGTCTTGTAGAACCTGCGGGGTCATCGTGCACGCCCGTGCATGATGCCGCGCCCGTCGCCGGGGCGCAACGGGCGGTGGTTCAGCCGACCACGTTCTCCCGGCGCGGACAAGTGCGCTGCGCGAGCGGGCGGTCGTGACCGTCGCAGTTGCCGCGACGGACCACCTGCACGGGGAGCAGGGTCCGCTTCAGCCAGTCGTCCATCTGTTCGCCGTGCACTGGCACGAACACCGCTGCATGCGGGCTGAGCGCGATCGCCTGCTCGACGAGGGCGCGCTGCTGTTCGAGGTCGTCCGGCTTGTCGGGTACCAAGTGCCGGGTGGCTGCGTCCATGCGTACTGCCACCCGGTCCGCGTCGATCCGTGCCGCGTCGCAGGCCGGATTGAGGCGGTTCCTGTTGAAGACGGCGATCGCCGGGGTCGGCATGGGCGATGGGTCGGCGTACCGCTGGTCAGGCGAGGTGGCCGGTCTTGACCAGGATCGTGCAGCCTTGCGGGCTCGAGGGCCGGTGTTCGCTCAGGTGCGGGCTGCGGATCCACGTGCCGGCCGGATAGCGGCCGAACTCGTCCTCGAACGTACCCGCGATCACGTAGATCTCCTCTCCGCCCCAGTGGCGGTGCGGCTGGAAGCGCGTGCCCGGTGCCCACCGCACCAGTGCGGTGTGCTGCGTCCTGAATGCGTGCAAGGGCAGCACGCTCAGCCCGGGCACCAGCCCCGGCCGCCACGGCGCGGTGCGGGTGTCGATGGTGACCTGCTCGAGGTCTTCAGGGTCGACATGGCGCAGCTTCACGAAGAGCGTGCAGCCCCCGGCCGAGCACGGCGCATGGCTCGAGCCCGGCGGATTGCGGATGAATGCCCCCGTCCCGTGCAGCCCGGCCTCGTCCCTGAATTCACCGTCGAGCACCAGGATCTCCTCGCCCAGGTCGTGACGGTGCGTCGGAAAGCTCGAGCCCGGCGCATAGCGCACGATCGAGGTCGCGCGTGCAACCTCGCCGCCGTCACGATCGAGCATCCTGCGCTGCACGCCGGCCGAGGGCGAGTCCACCCACTCGACCGCCTCGGTGTCGATGACGACGCGCCTGCCGAAATCCGCATTGATCCCCATGCACCCATTGTCCCCCGAATCGAAACCCGGGTCAGACACGCATTGCCAGAAACTGGAATTCAGTGTCTGACCCGGGTTTTTCAGAGGCCGCGGCGGCGGTACTGGCGGAAGTCGGGCGGTCGCTTCTCGAGGAAGGCGCGGATGCCTTCGCTGTTTTCCTCGTTGCCGTAGATGCCGGCGAGCAGTCCGCTGCTTGGTCCGAACGACGGCAGGAACTCCAGGTCGGAGCCAGCATTCAGCGCGACCTTGGCGATGCGGATGCTCTGCGGGCTCTTGGCGAGGATTTCCTGGCACCACTCCTCGACCAGCGCGTCGAGCTGCTCGGAGGGGCATACGCCGTTGATCAGGCCCATGTCGAGCGCCTGCTGCGCGGTGTACTGCCGGCAGCCGAACACCATCTCGCGCGCCTTGCGCTCGCCCACGTAGCGCGCCAGCAGCTGGCAGGCGCCCCAGACCGGGATGCTGCCCACGCGCGGGCCGGTCTGGCCGAAGCGTGAGTCCTCTGAGGCGAACGACAGGTCGCAGAAAAGGTGGATCTCGTTGCCGCCGCCAACACAGTAGCCACGGATCTTCGCGATGATCGGCTTGTCCATCATGCGCATCACCGACGACAGCGCGAACAGGCGGCGCATGTGGGTGCGCCCGACGTCCGGTGTCCGGCTCGACTGGTCGCCGATGTCGCCTCCGGCGCAGAACGCCTTGCCACCAGCCCCGGTAAGCACCACCACTCCGATGGTTGGATCGTCCGCCGCGCAGTGCATCGCGTGGGTCAGCTCCTCGTAGGTCTGGGGCCGCACGGCGTTGCGCTTCTCCGGTCGTTCGATGGTGATGGTCGCGATGCCATCCCGGGTTTCGTAGCTGACGTCTTCATAATCCATCGGTCGCTCCTGTGAGTCCTCGTATGCCCGAGCGGGCGGCATTCAGCGCGTACCTGGTGCCACGCTGCGAAACTGGCCGCCGGCGGGCGCCGGCGTGGCGTACGCTTGGCAGGTGGAACAGGGACGGCGGGGATAACGGGAATGGCACAATCTTATTCGACGATCGAGGTCGAGCAGCGCGCCACCAGCACGATCGTGCGCCTGATGCGCATCGACAAGCGCAACGCGGTGAGCAAGGCGATGATGGGCGAGATCACCGCGGCGGCACTGGCCGCGCAGGCCGACGGCGGTTCGCGCGCGCTGGTGATCACCGGCGGAGATGCGTTCTTCTCGGCTGGTGCAGACCTCACCGAGGCAGTCCAGGTGAAGTCCGCAGTCGACGGTACGGAGTACTTCAATTGCTGGCACCGGTTGTGCGAATCGCTGGAAACGCTGCGTCTGCCAGTGATCGCGGCCATCGAAGGGTTCTGCATCACCGGCGGGCTCGAACTTGCGCTCGCCTGCGACGTGCGAGTGGCGGCCGAGGGTTCGAGCTATGCGATCACCAGTGCCCGCATCGGCACGGTCGCCGGCGCCGGGGGCACGCAGCGACTGCCGCGGCTGGTCGGTCCGTCGAAGGCGCTGCACCTGCTGATGTCGGCCGCAACCATCGATGCCCAGGAGGCGCTTCGCATCGGGCTGGTCGACCGGCTGGTGCCCAGGGGCGATGCGCTCGACGGCGCACTCGAATGGGCGGCGATGTATGCGGAACGTGCACCGCTCAGCGTGGCCTTCGCCAAGCGAGCGGTGCATCGCGGCATGCAGATGGACCTTTCGTCCGCGCTGGAGTTCGAGACCATGCTGGTCACGACCGTCTACGGCACCGCGGACAAGCAGGAGGGCATCACTGCCTTCCTGGAGAAGCGCACGGCGAAATTCACCGGCCGCTGATGGTGTCGCGCAGGTGCTAGCCATCGCGGGCGCCCAGCAGCGTCGAGATCCGCCTCGCAGCGCGGCAGCACTCGTGCACGAGTTCGCGTTCCCGCGCCTTGAGCCGGATGGTCGGCCCGGCCACGGTCACGCACCACGGCCAGTTGCCTTCGGCATCGCCGACCGGTGCGGCGACCGCGGTGAGCCCCGGTACCCGCTCACCATGCGTGACTGACCACCCGCAACGAGCGACCTCGTCAAGCTGTGCGGCCAGTTCCGCTTTCGGTACGCCCAGGGCACGCGCCGCCCGCGTGATCGACCGGCTGCGCAGGGGTTCCTCCAGCCGGGACATCAGTACCCGCGCAGTCGCGCCGTCCACCAGCGGCGAGCGAGTGCCCGACCGGGTGACGCTCATCAGTGGCGCCGGTGCGTGCACGACGTCCAGGCAGACCCGCGCCTGGCCCTCGACCCCGTTGAGCGTGACCGTCTCGCCAGTGGACTGCGACAGCTCGACGATGACCGGCCGCGCAAGGTCGCGCAACGACAGCGTGCTCTGCACCAGACCGGCGAGCAGCGTGAACTTGAACGACAGGCAGTAGCGCTGGTTCTCCATGCGCATCAGGTAGCCAGCCTCGACCAGGCTTGAGACCATACGGAATGCGGTCGATTTCGCCAGCCCGGTTCGCGTGGCGATCTCCTGGAGTGAGAGCGTCGACTTCGACTGGCTGAAGCAGTCGAAGATGCCCAGAGCGCGTTCGATGGTACGCATGATCGCGGTGTTCAGCCGACCATCGAGTAGCCGCCGTTGACGCTGAGGATCTGCCCGGTCACGTGGCGCGCGGCCGACGAGCAGAGGAACACCACCGCCGCGGCCACGTCCTCGGGTTCGCCGATGCGACGCATCGGGTAGGCTCGCCTGACCTTCTGCTCCCGTTCGGCGAGCCGTTCGACGCCGATCTTCGCCTCGATCTCCTTCAGCGCATGCTGGCGCATCGGCGAGTTGGTCGCCGCCGGGGAGACAGCGTTCACGGTGATCCCCGCCGGACCGACCTCGCGCGCGATCGACTTGGTGAAGGTGGCCACGCCGCCCTTGGCCGCGGAATAGGCGACCTCGCGTTCCTGCCCGACGCGGGCGGCGTCGCTGATCACGTTCACGACACGGCCACTACCAGCGGCGATCATGCCGGTGAGTACGGCGCGCGTGCAGTTGAGGGTACCGAACAGGATCACGTCGATCTCGCGCCGCCATGAGTCAGGGGAAGTCTCCATGAACGGCGCATGGCCGACCAGCAGCGCGGCGTTGTTGACCAGGATGTCGAGCGCGCCTCCGGTGGACAGTTGATCTACCCTCGACTGCACCCGGTCCAGATCGGTGATGTCGAACGCGCAGCCGTCGGCTCGGCCGCCTGCTGCCCGGATCGCTGCCACTGTCTCCGCGATGCCCGCTTCGTTCACGTCGTTCACCGCGACCATCGCGCCTTCCGCGGCCAGTGCGAGGGCGATGCTGCGACCGATGCCGCTGCCGGCGCCGGTGACCAGCGCGCGTTTGCCGGCGAGTCCGAGTTCCATGTTGGATCCTTTCAGCTGCGTTGCAACCGGATGAGGGCAAGCAGGTCCGGCCACCCGGCGCCATCGCCGAATTCGCGGACCGCCTCAAAGAGCAGGAGCGTTGACCGGCCGAGCACCGGCTCGACCAGGGCGCAGAACTTCTGGCGCATGTCGTCCCATCCGAGCGGATTGCCGGGATGCCCGAGGGCGGTCTCGATTGCGTGCCCGGCCGTGCGTCCGGCATGGGTGCGCAACGAGAGGGAGGCCGATGCAAAGCCGTACGCGGCGTCGGCTTCGACGGTCACGCGGGCTGCGAGCGCCGCGACGACCGGGTCCGGCGACCAGGGCTCGCGAAAATCGCTGGCGGAAACCGTCCGGCCAGTGAGCGAGAGCGCTATGCACCATGGAAGGTCGAACTTCGCCTCCAGCGCGGTTCGAGGCAGTCGGCCGCGGCTGCCGGTCACCTGCCTGGCCAGCGCACCCGCACGGCAGTGGACCGATGCGATCTCGTCGACCCGCACCGTCATGCCGAGCGCGCGCGCCGCGTCGATCGAAGGGTGCGTGAGGTGGCAGGCCGCGTAGGGCTTGATGCTGTTGTGGAGCACTTCCCAGTCGCCATCGAATCGAACGTCAGCGGGTGCCTGTTCGAGGCCGCTCCCCTGCACCAGCGCCTGCTCCAGCGCACCGCTGCGCCCGAGCAGCCTGGCCCCGCCTTCGAAGCCGCGCGCCGCGAGCAGCGCGGCGAGCAACCCGTCGCTTGCCGCCTTGCCGGCGTGGAACGGCTTGGCCATCGTTCCGAACGAGGCGGTGAGCCCGGCTGCCTGGGTTACGGCCAGCGCGAGCGCATGCGAACACTGCCTTTCGTCGAGCCCTGCCAGGGCAGCCGCGGCCGCGGCCGAGGCGATGCGTCCGAACACGCCGGTCGAGTGCCAGCCACGACCGGTCAGGACTTCGCCCACGCCGGTACCGACCCGTGCCGCGACCTGGAAGCCTGCAAGGTAGCCGCGCAGCAGGTCACGTGCGTCACGGTGGCGGCCTGCGGCGTTGAGCGTTTCGCCCGCTGCGAGCACTGCTGCCCATAGCGGCGCGCTGACATGGGTGACCGAGCCGACATGGGTGTCGTCGAAGTCCAGGCAGTGCGCCGCGGTGCCGTTGGCGAGCGCTGCATCCGTCGGGGAGGCGGTGCCGCCGAGCAGCAGCGTGCAGGGTGCGGACTCGGTGGAGCCAGCGAGCGCGTGCGCGTGCGTGATCCGCGCCGCGGACTCGCTCGCGCCGCCCAGCGCTACGCCGAGCCAGTCGGCCAGCGCAAGCCGTGCAGCGACCATCGCCTGCGGGGCTACCTCGCGCGAGGCCATGCTCGCCAGCCACCGCGCGGCGCGCTGCTGCACGTCGTCGCTCGCCGTGGACTCAGCCATGGCTTTCGAGCTGCGCCACGGTACCGTTTTCGACCCAGCGCGCGATGCGTGCCTCGTCGAAACCGGCCTCGCGGAGGAAGTCGATGGAGTGCTCGCCCAGGCCCGGCGCCGGCCGGGGCATCGATGCCGCCAGCCCGGCCTGGTGCAGCGGCGTGCGTAGCTGCGGAATACGGCCCTCGGCGGGGTGGTCGATCCAGGCGACGGTGCCCCGCTCGCGTGCATGGTCGAGGGCGAGCGCCTCGTCCGGATCGAGCACTGCGCTGATCGCGATGCCCAGTCGACGCATCTCGTCGACGAGCGCGTCGCGGCTGTGCTGCCGGCAGTAAGATGCGATCGCCTCGCGATAGCGCGGGCCGTGCTCGCCATGCCCGGTGAGGCGATCGGCGGCGGTCTCGTCCGCGCGCACCAGATCAACCCGGCCGATCGCGCGGCAGAACGACTCCCACGCGCGCGCCTCGAGCAGCGACACCGCGACCGCGCCGCCGTCGGCGGTACGGTAGGTGCTGTAGCGCGGATTGCTGCCGAACACCTCGGCGCGCGGCTCGCCGGTGCCGCCGGTCGCGCGCGACATGGCCGAGGCCAGCGGCATCGTGCACATCGACAGGAGCGCGTCGTACATGCCGAGGTCGATCGTGCAGCCCGAACCGTCCTGCAACCGGCGCGCCCAGGCCGCCTGGATCGCCACGACCGACATCAGCGCGCCGGCATAGTCTGCCGACTGAAAGCCTGGCACGTCGGGTGGAGCCTCGGACGGAGGATGGCAACCCAGCACGCCGGTAGCAGCCTGGATCACCAGGTCGTGCCCGGCGATGTGCGACAGCGGGCCGGTCTGTCCGAAGCCGGAGATCGCGCAGTGGATGAGCGCCGGCTTGCGGGCACGCACCGTCTCCGCGTCGATGCCGAGCCTGGCGGCAACGCCCGGCCGGAACGACTCGACCAGCACGTCCGCCCAGTCGACCAGCGTCGGCACCACCTCGGCCGCAGTGCTGCCGGACAGGTCGATCGCCAGGCTACGCTTGTTCGCGTTGACCGTATTGAAGTAGACGCTGTCGCGGCGGTAGCGCGGGTAGTTGTGCCGGCTCAGGTCGCCGATCACCGGCTGTTCCACCTTCACTACGTCCGCGCCAAGGGCGCCGAGGAGCTGGGTGGCCCATGGACCCGGCAACAGGCGACTGAAGTCGAGGATGCGCATGCCCGCGAGCGGGCGATGTCCAGGGGTCTCGGGTGCGGTCATGGTGCGGTGGTCGAAGTTTCAAGCAGCGAAGCATGGGTGCCGAGCTTCGCGAAGCGGGCGGCGGTGATCACCGGCGTTCCGGACAGGCCGAGCGGTACCCGCAGCACGGGTATCTCCGGGCCGTCGTCATGGCGGGTGCGGTAGATGGTCCCGCGGGCCTGCAGCACCGGGTCGGCGAACACGTCGCCGGGTTCCTGGACCGGCCAGGCACGGATGCCCGCGTCGGCCAGCGCCGCGGTCATCCGTGCTGCGGGCTCGCCGTGAAGCCGCGAGCGCATCGATTCGCCCGGCTCGCGCTCTGCGGCCACCCACCCGTCGGCGCACGGCAGCACCACGGCCGCTGCCAGCGGGCTGTCGCCCCGCGGCCATGCCGCCAGCGTGAGCCAGGTCGCGGCGTCGATCATCGGCACGTCCACCAGGCCCGCGACGCCGTCGCGGTCGCGCCGCTCCAGGGCGGCGATCACGCCCTGCGCGGCGAACTGGCCGGCGACCTGGTCTGCGATCGACAGGCCGACGCGCACCGGCCGTCCGCTCGTGCCGACCAGCGACAGCAGACCGCTCTGAGCCTGGATCACCGTGTCCAGTGCCGCCACCCGGTCCCCGTCCCGGCCGTAGCCCGAGATCTCGGCCTGGACGAGCCACGGGCAGCGTCGGTTGACCGTGGCCGGATCGAAGCCGAGCCGGTCGATCACGCCCGGGCGAAGGTTCGACAGCAGCACGTCCGCCGTGTCGAGCAGCGACCAGAGTTGCTCGCGTGCCGTTGCCAGTGTGAGGTCCAGCACCACCGAGCGCTTGCCTGCGTTGTAATTGGCGAAGTAGCCGCTGGTGTCGCCGAAGGTGGGCGCCCAGCCGCGGCAATCCTCGCCGCCGGGAGGCTCGACCTTGATCACCTCGGCGCCGAGCGCGGCCAGCACGGTGCCGGCGATCGGGCCTGCGGCGTAGCGTGACAGTTCCACCACACGGATGCCTGAAAGCGGTGCGGCTCGCGCAGTGGATGCCGACGCTACCCGACGGGGTGCGGCGTCTGGACCTTCACTGCAGGCGAACGGCGTGTAGCGCACCGGAGACCGCAGCGCCTGCGGCACGCCATCGCCCTGCGGATCGAGGGCCAGGGCCTGGCGATGCATGGCCTCGACGGTGGCCACCGGCCCGACCGGCACCTCGATCGCCTGTACCCGCTCGATGATCGAGCGCACCGGCAGGCGTGAAGTCCACGCCTCGATCGCCGCGTCGAGCGCATCGACGTCGCGTCGCCGCTGTGCGACGGTGGCAAAGCGCGGGTCGGCAGCGAGCGCCGGATCGATCATCCGCGCCAGTGCCAGCCACTGGGCATCGCTCGCCGAGCAGATCACGACCCAGCCGTCGGATGCCCGGTACGCATTCCACGGCGCACAAACCGGATGCCGGCTGCCGGCGCGATAGCCGGAAGCCTTTCCCGCCAGGACCAGCGAGGCCTGCGTGCGCAACTGGTCGGCCATCACCTCGAGCAGGCTGAGGTCGATGCGCTGTGCCAATCCGACGAGGCGCCGGTATC
>CANHBC010000025.1 GCA_947458835.1 Betaproteobacteria bacterium
GCCGCCGTACGCGTCTGCTGCCATTGGCGGGACGCCTGCCACTCGAGGAATGCATGGAAGCCGACCTCGTGCGCATGCTCCTGCTGCCACCGCTCGACGGCTGCGCCGGCGGGATCGCGCAGCGGCGCAGGCCAGCAGGGCCAGCCCCACACCGAAGGATCCTGTGCGTGCAGCGTGCACTGGATGGACTGCCAGGTGGCATGCAGCCGCAGCCCCTCGGTGTCGCGGACGAACGCAGCAAACACCTCGTGCCACTGGCTGCCGCGCGGGCCCGGCGTACCCACCTGGCTGCCGCCCCCCGGCTCCGCGACGAATGCATCGTAGATCGCGCGCAGCAGCGGCAGCTTGAGCCGGGCGACGGCTGCGTGATCGACCCGCGCCGTCGCGCGCAGGCGGCGCCGCTCGGCCTCGGGCGCGGGGCGCGCGCAAAGCGCCGGCACCAACGACGGATCGGCCAGCACGTCGATGCGTTCCGGGTCGATATACAGGGGGTTCAGGAACAGCCGGCTGACAGCGGCATACGGACTCGACTGCTCCGGACGATCCAGCGGCAGCGCGTGCAGGGGATTGAGGCCGATCACGCCTGCGCCGAGCGCCGCGGCGCATTCGACCAGCGCGCGCAGGTCGGTGAAGTCGCCGATGCCCCAGTTACGCCGCGACTGCAGGCCGTACAGCTGTACCGCGATCCCCCATCGCCGGCCGCCATCGCGCAGCGCCGCCGGCAGGTGGCAGCGGCCGGGCGCCGCGAGCAGGATGGCCGCAGCATCCAATGGAGCGGACGCGTTCGCCCGAACGGACAGCCGGTAGCGCCCGGCCTCCAGTGGCGGCAGTCCGAACCGAGGGTCCGCGGGATCCGCTTCGCAGGCTCCGTGCAGGGGCTGCCCGCCGGCCCCGCTGACCGTCCATTCGATTCGTAACCGGCCGTCCGCGTGCCCCACCGTACCGGACTCGGCCAGCGCCGTGGCGTTCAGTCGGACGACCGCGGCCATGCCGGCATCGACCAGCACGGTCGCCGGAACGAGGCGCCGGGCAGCGGCGTCCCGGCGCGACTGGACCGATCGCACGAGCGCGTCGGTGCCACCGGTGCGCGGATGGCCGAGTGCCTCGAGCGCGGCCTGCAGCGTCGCCGTCGGCGACTCGTGCCAGTGCCCCCAGATGTCGTGGTAGCCGGTGGCGACGCCGGCAGCGCGCGCGGCGTCGTTCAGTTGCACGCGGGGCCCGGGGCTGGAGACGAAGGGGACGGATCGGGCATGGCGGGCGTCGACGGGAAGGGTACGGCAGTCCGCACGCAGGTCGCAGGTCCTGCCAGCGGTGTGCTGCTCGCTCGCGGCATTGTAGCGCCTGGCCCCCACGCGCCAGCGCTGCGCAGGCTCGTCCCCGGGCGAACGGTGATTTCGACCGGTCGGGCCAGCCCTGTTCTACACTCGAAACAAGCCGCTTCCTTCGAACTTCTCACTCCACGGTTGAAGCCATGACCACCCTCGTTCCCGCGTCGGCGCTGTCCGAACTGAACCCGTTGCCCCGCCTCCTGATGGGCCCCGGGCCGATCAACGCCGATCCGCGCGTGCTGCGGGCGATGTCGGCCCAGCTGCTCGGCCAGTTCGACCCCCAGTTCCGCGAGTACATGCGCGACACACAGGCGCTCTACCGCGGCGTGTTCGAGACCACCAACGCGCAGACGCTGTGCATTGACGGGACCGCGCGCTCGGCGATCGAGACCGTGATGGTGTCGCTGGTCGAGCCGGGCGACCGGGTACTGGTGGCGAGCTTCGGGCGCTTCGGCCAGCTGAAGGCCGAGATCGCACGGCGGGTCGGTGCCGAGGTGCGCGTGATCGAGGCCGAGTGGGGCACGGTGTTCGACATCGCCCGTATCGAGGCCGAAATCCGCGCCTTCTCGCCGAAGCTGCTCGCCTGCTGCCAGGGCGACACCTCGACCACCATGCTGCAGCCGCTGGCGGAACTGGGTGCGCTGTGCCGCCGCCATGGCGTGATGCTGCAGGTCGATGCCACCGCGTCGCTGTGCGGCACGCCGCTCCCGGTGGATGCCTGGCAGATCGACTGCGTCACCGGCGCGCTGCAGAAATGCCTGGCCGGTCCGTCCGGCATCGCGCCGATCACGCTCTCCGACGCACTGTGCGACGTCGTGATGCGGCGTCGCCACATCGAGGAAGGCCTTCGTCCGGCAGACTACCGGCCCGGTGCGGGCCGCATCATCCCGACGAACTACTTCGATCTGGCGATGATCATCGACTACTGGAGCGAGCGCGCGCTCAACCACCATACCGAAGCCACCAGCATGCTCTATGCGGCGCGCGAGTGCGCCCGCATCTTCCTGCAGGAAGGGCATGCCGCCGTTTACGCTCGCCATGCACTGGCCAGCCGTGCAATCGTGTCTGCGCTGGAGGCGATGAACCTGCGCGTGTTCGGCGACCAGGCCAACAAGATGCCCAACGTCACCGGCATCTGGATCCCGGAAGGTGTCAGCGGGGACCGCGTGCGCAGCGCGATGCTCGACGAGTTCAACATCGAGATCGGCACCTCGTTCGGCCCGCTCCACGGCCGCATCTGGCGTATCGGCGCCATGGGCTACAACGCGCGGCGGGACGCGGTGCTCACCACCATCGCGGCGCTGGAGACGGTACTCGCCGGCGAGCACCACCGGTTCACCCGAGGTGCCGGCATCGATGCGGCGCGCGCGATCTACCAGCAGGGCTGAGTACGCGTCGCAGGTGGCCGCGGGTCAGAGTCCGCGGTCGCGGAACGGGAACTCGGTGGCGCGCGGCAGCGCCCCGTCGAAATCCGAGCGCAGCGCGATGTCGCAGATCGCATAGCCCCAGTTGATCAGGCGCTCCTGAAGCTCCGCATCCATCGCCGAGAAGCGCGTCGGCAACGCCGACAGTTCCGCCGCGCGTGCAGGGGGACAGACGAGGCAAGTGTCGGCCGGGTAGTCCGCGGTGGTGGCGCGCAGCGACCAGAACGCGCCACGATGTGCCCCCGCACGGAGACTGGCCTGCAGTGTGTCGGCCGCGCCCAGCCGGATCGAGTGCTGCAGGATCTCGATCGCACGAGCGGCCTGGTCGGCCTTGCCGTCGAGCGGGACATCCGACAGCAGCGTACCGCCGCCGTCACATGCCCAGACCGTCGCGCAGTCCCGGGCATCGGCCAGCGCGAGCGGATCGCAGAGCATGCCATCGGCAAGCTGCATCGCCCGCGCCTCGCCGTCGAGGTCGCTCTCGCTCACCTGCAGTGCCGGGAGAGCGGGCGGCATCGCGATCGACGCGCACACCGCATCCGTCACGGGATAGCTCGGGTCGCCGATCGAGATCGCACCCGCGCGGCTGCACGCCTCGTTGCTGAACACCACCCGGTGCCCCGAACCGAGCTGGCTCGCGCCGATCGACACCCGGGGCACGGTTGGCAGATCACCGAACTGGACGCCGTGGTAAAGCTCGCGATCGAAGTTGTGGGAGATCCATTCGGTCAGCGACCGTGGGAACAGCAACCCGCCCACCACCGAGCGACCGTCGAGCGTACGCCCGACCAGTGCCCGCAGCGGGCCGAGCACCTCGCGGCGGACCGCCGCGGGCGAGAACGCCTCTGACGACAGCCGGGCCCAGCGCACCGCCAGCAGGCCGGCGACGATCGCCCCGCCCGACACGCCGCACAGGACGGTGGTACGACCGAGCAGCCCGGCCTCGGCGAGCCTCAGTACGCCGCCGGCATTGAACAGGGCAGCGCGATAGCCGCCGCCGGACAGGCAGAGGGCGGTGCCGGCCTCGCCAGCGGGGTCGGTACCGGTTCGGACGTTCGGATCGGCGGTCATGGCTGCAGGCAGTTCGGCACGGACACACGGGGCGCGGTCGTCGCGCCGGAGCTTACCGCGCGGCCGGCGGAACCGCACTATCATTGATGCGGCGGCAGGGACCGGACACATCGCGTCCCGCCGCGCCCTGCCTTCCTGCCACTGCGACTGCTTCCGATGCTCTCTCTCGCCCACGGGCTGCATTTCGAACAACTCTACCAACGCGACGGCCTGGTCGCACTCGACGCCGCCTTCCTGCACTGGCTCGACGCAGGCGATGCCGGCCTCGGCGCCCGCCTGCGCTGCGCGCGCGAGGCTCCGCAGGCGCTCGACGCCGCGGCCGAGGCCGCGCTGCTGATCGAACTGTCGCCCTGGGTCGACGACTTCATCGGCGACCTGTTCAGCATCCAGGATTCGGTACGCGCCCTGTCCGCGCGGCACGTCGAACTGGCGCCACTCTACGAGTGCAAGCGCCAGTTCGTGCAGCGGCAGGCGGCGACCAAGGTCAGGCCCGAGGCGCTGGCCGGCTTCGATCCTGCAGGCGCGGAGTCTCGCCTGCAGGAATGGTTCGGCGAACCGTTCAGCGAACTCGCCTTCGCCCGCCACGTGCTCGCCTGGCAGTCGGACCCCGACCGCGCCGAGCGGATAGCGCTCGCGCTGCACTACGCGGCCTGGGCGCTGTCGACGCCGGAAGGCCGCCGGCGCCACGCGGCCGGCGTGCTGTTCAAGACACCGCACAAGACCGATCCGATGCACCTGGTCCCGGTCGAGACCGACGGCTCCCGGGGCTACGATGCCTTCACGCTGCCTGGTGCGCTGCAGCGCCATCGCGAGGGATTCGCCCTGACTGATCAGGGCACCGACCTCGTGGGTGCGCTCGACCAGGCGCACTACTGCATCTGGTGCCACCATCAGGGCAAGGACTCCTGTTCCAAGGGCCTGAAGGAGAAACTCAAGGCGGACGCGACGGAACTGGCCGCACTGCCCGCCGCCGCGCACTACCGCAAGTCGCCGTTTGCCGTCACGCTGGCCGGCTGCCCGCTCGAGGAACGCATCTCCGAGTTCCACGAGGTCAAGACGATGGGCCATGCGATCGGTGCGCTGGCCATGATCGCGATCGACAATCCGATGCTGCCGGCGACAGGGCACCGGATCTGCAACGACTGCATGAAGGCGTGCATCTACCAGAAGACCGAACCGGTCAACATCCCGGAATCGGAGACGCGCACGCTGAAGGACGTGCTGGAGCTGCCATGGGGATTCGAGATCTACAGCCTGCTCACGCGCTGGAATCCGCTGGACATCCGGCGCCCGCTGCCGCGGCCGGATTCCGGCCGCCGGGTGCTGGTGGTCGGCCTCGGTCCGGCCGGCTTCACCCTGGCGCACCACCTGCTCAACGACGGGCACCTCGTCGCGGGCATCGACGGCCTGAAGATCGAGCCACTGCCGCCCTCGCTGTCCGGCGTTGACGGACACGGCCGGCGGGTGCCCTTCCACCCGGTACGCGACGTCGCCGAACTGTACGAGTCGCTCGACGATCGCGTGATGGCTGGCTTCGGCGGCGTGGCCGAGTACGGCATCACGGTGCGCTGGAACAAGAACTTCCTCAAGGTCATCCGCCTCGTGCTCGAGCGCCGCGACCGGTTCGCGATGTTCGGCGGGGTTCGCTTCGGCGGCACCCTGACTGCCCAGGAGGCGTTCGAGATGGGCTTCGACCATGTGGCGCTCGCCGCCGGCGCCGGTCGCCCGACCATCCTCGACATGCCGAACGGACTCGCGCGCGGCGTACGGACTGCATCGGATTTCCTGATGGCGCTGCAGCTGACCGGCGCCGCCAAGCCCGACTCGATCGCCAACATGCAGCTGCGGCTGCCGGTGGTGGTAATCGGTGGCGGCCTCACCGCGGTCGACACCGCGACCGAATCGCTGGCCTACTATCCGGTGCAGGTCGAGAAGTTCCTCGCCCGCTACGAGGTACTGGTGGCCGAGCAGGACGCCGAGCGGGTGCGGGCGCGCTGGAACGAGGAGGAGCGTGCGATCGCCGACGAGTTCATCGCCCATGCCCACGCGATCCGCGCCGAGCGCACGCGCGCGGCCACCGAGGGGCGTCCGCCGGCGCTGGCCGCGATGATCGCCGGCTGGGGGGGGGTCACCCTCGCCTATCGGAAGCGGCTGGTCGACTCGCCGTCCTACACCCTCAACCACGAGGAAGTGCACAAGGCGCTCGAGGAAGGCATCGTGTTCGCCGAGGGCCTGTCGCCCAGGCGCATCGATGTCGACGACTGGCAGCACGTGGCCTCGATCACCCTGACGCGCCAGCTGCGCGCCGAGGACGGCACCTGGAGCGAGGGCGGCGATGTCCAGCTCGCGGCACGCACGGTGCTGATCGCGGCAGGTACCAACCCGAACACCGTGCTCGCCCGCGAGGACGCCTCGACCTTCGTGCTCGACGGCCGCTACTTCCGCGCCTGCGACGAGGCGGGCAACCCGGTCCGGCCGGAACGGTCGATCTCCAAGCCGAAGCAGCCAGAGGTATTCCTGTCGAGGCGCGACGATGGCCGATTCATCAGCTTCTTCGGCGACCTGCATCCGTCTTACTTCGGCAACGTGGTCAAGGCGATGGGATCCGCGAAGCAGGGGTATCCGACGGTCAGCCGGGTACTCGCCGCCCTGCCCCCGGCGGCACCGGGCGACGATCCGGCATTCATCGCACGGCTCGACTCGGAGCTGCGGGCAAGCGTACACGCAGTGAACCGGCTGACGCCGAACATCGTCGAGGTCGTGGTGCGCGCGCCGCGTGCTGCGCGGCGCTTCCAGCCCGGCCAGTTCTACCGGCTGCAGAACTTCGAGATGAACGCCGCCCGGGTCGACGGCACGCGACTGGCGATGGAAGGGCTCGCAATGACCGGAGCCTGGGTGGACCCCCGGGAGGGACTGGTTTCGACCATCGTGCTCGAGATGGGTGGCTCTTCCGACCTCTGCCGTACGCTTCGCCCGGGCGAGCCGATCGTACTCATGGGCCCGACCGGCGAACCGACCGAGATCGCGTCCGGCGAGACTGTGATGCTGGTCGGCGGCGGGCTGGGCAACGCGGTGCTGTTCTCGATCGGCCAGGCCCTGCGCGCCGCCGGATCGAAGGTGCTCTACTTCGCCGGCTACAAGAAGCGCATCGACCGCTACAAGGTCGAGGAGATCGAGGCCGCGGCCGACGTGGTCGTGTGGTGCTGCGACGAGGCGCCCGGCTTCGAACCCGCACGGCCCCAGGATCGCACGATCAGCGCGAACATCGTCGAGGCGATCGCGGCCTATGCCGACGGACGCCTGGGCGAACCGTCGATCCGGTTGGAAGACGTCGACCGCATCATCGCGATCGGCTCGGACCGGATGATGGCCGCGGTCGGTGCCGCGCGGCACGGTGTGCTGTCCCGACACCTCAAGGCGACCCACCGCGCGATCGGTTCGATCAACTCGCCGATGCAGTGCATGATGAAGGAGATCTGCGCGCAGTGCCTGCAGCCGCACCGCGATCGCGAGACCGGGCGCATCACCTACGTGTTCTCCTGCTTCAATCAGGACCAGTCGCTTGACCGGGTCGACTTCCCGTCGCTCAACGAGCGCCTGCGCCAGAACTCGGTGCAGGAGAAGCTCACCGCCCAGTGGATCGGCCGCTGCCTGGCCAAGGTCGATCGCGGCGAGGCAGCGCCGGCCCGCTGAGCACCAGGGGTGCCGGGCGCTGGCGGCCTCGGCCGCACGCCCGCACCGCCGGTCGCACGATCAGCCGCCGGCGGCGGCGATCGTGTTCACCACCAGCATCGCGACGGTCATCGGTCCCACGCCGCCGGGCACGGGCGTAAGGTAGCCAGCGACCGGCTCGACCGAGGCGAAGTCGACGTCCCCGACCAGCCGGCCGTCGTCCGTGCGGTTGATGCCGACGTCGAGCACGATCGCGCCCGGCTTGACCATGTCACCAGTGACGAGCCCGGGCCTGCCGACGGCCACCACGAGCACGTCCGCGCGGCGGGTATGTGCAGCGAGGTCGACCGTCTTCGACGTGCATACGGTCACCGTGGCATCACGGCCCAGCAGCAGCAGCGCCATCGGCTTGCCGACCGTGTTGCTTCGCCCGATCACGACCGCTTCCCGCCCCCTCAGCGGGACGTCGATGGAGTCGAGCATGCGCATCATGCCGGCGGGCGTGCATGGCGGGAAGCGCGTATGACCACTGAACAGGTCGCCCCGGTTGAGTGCATGGAAGCCGTCGACGTCCTTGGCCGCCATCACCTCGGCGAGGATCGCCGGCTCGTCGAGCCCAGCCGGCAACGGCAGCTGGACCAGGATGCCGTGGATCGATGGATCGACGTTCAGCCGGCGAACGACCTCCACGACCTCGGCCTGCGACGCCGAGGCCGGCAGTTCGATGACTTCGGAATGCACGCCGACGGCGCCACAGGCCCGCACCTTGTTGCGCACGTAGGCACGGGACGCCGGATTGTCGCCGACCAGCACCACCGCCAGCCCCGGCCGGGTACCGCGCGTCGCCAGTGCGTCCGCGCGCGCCCGGCATTCCGAGAGCACCTGATCCGCGAGCGCCTTGCCGTCAATCCGCTGTGCAGTCATTGTTGCCTGTCCGGTCGTTGGAGTGGCGCGCACTTTAGTGAAAAGCACGTGCACCGGCAACTGCGAGGCCCGCGCGACCAGCCTGAACGACGTCTCGACCGGCCTCTAGGCACTGGAGCCATCGCGCCCACCCGGATCGGACAGCGCCAGCAACGCCACCACTCGACGGCCGACCCGGTCGACGCTCAGGTCAGTGCAGATCGACCGCACCTGCTCCACGCCGCGCCCGCGCCGCGACATCGAAGCCTCCCTGCCCGGCACCCGCCGGGAATCACCCGCCTCGCTGTCCACGCCAGCGCCGGAGTCCTCGCACTCCAGGCGCAGGAGCGCGCCGCCCGATGACGGCTCGATCGCAGACCTGATCCGGAGCCAGCCGTCATCGAGCCTCGACAGCCGTGCTGCACGCTCCACGCGGAAGCGCTCGGCCCCGCCCGGCAGGTCGGCCATGCCCGGGTCCAGCCCGAGCACACCGTGATCGAGGGCATCGACCAGCAGTGCAGACAACACCCGGAACACGGCTGCGCGCAGCCGCCTCGGGATGCCGAGCTGCTCCACGAGGTCGCTGACGAGCGGCACCAGCGCCAGCCCGCGCAGCTGGGACGGACCGAGGCGCAGTTCGAGGGACCAGTCCGACGCCGCCTCGACGGCCGGCGGTGATGCCATCGGTGCCGCATCGACGGGAGGCGCCATCCGACAGTCGACCAGCAGCACCGAGGCATCATCCTCGAGGGCTCGGCCACCGGTGAAGGCATACAGTCGGCTGACCACGCGCCCCAGCCGATGCACGGCCGCACCGCGCACCGCCTCGAGCAGCTCGCGATCGCCGAACCGTTGCACGCCGTCCCCGCCCGGAGCCTCCGACAACCCGTCGGACACCACCATCAGCTGCGACCGCTCAACGTAGTCGCAGCGCTCGACCGAACTGTCGAACTGCTGGCTGTCGAGGATACCCAGTGCCATGTGGCGCGAGCGACAGACCCGCTGCACGCGACCATCGGCCCCGAGCAGGATCACCGGCGGGCACCCGCCGTTCCACAACTCGATGGCGTGCCCATGCATGTCGACCGAGGCGGCGACGCAGGCGACGAAGCGGTCGACCGGCATGCAGCTGCGCAGCTTGCGGTTCATCTCGGTGACGATGCTGGCGATGTCGAAACCGCGATCGGTCATCCGGTGGAACACCTCGCTGACCGGCAGCACCGAGATCGCGGCCGAGAGACCGTTCCCGGTACCGTCGGCCAGCAGTACGTGGATCCGATCGTCCGGGGCGCGCGCCACCGCCACCACGTCGCCGCTCACGTGCCGTGCCGGGGAAACCCAGGCCTGTATCAGTCGCTCGGCCACTGCATCGCGCCGTTCCAGCCGGGCGATCAGGTGGCTCGCGATGCGCTGCTCCGCCTCCGCTTCGTCCTGGTGTCGCCTGAGGGCGGTGCGCTGCGCCTGCGTGCGCGTGGCGTAGTCGCACATCCGCAGGAACGGGCGAAGCCTCGCGCCCAGAGCGGTGGCCGACAGCGGCATCTGCAGGCAGTCGTCCGCCAGCGCGAAGGCCTGCTCGACGTCCGCGGCACCCGCCGCCTGCGGCAGCACCGCCAACACGGGCCAGGGCCACGCCGGGCGCATGCGCCTGCGCCGATGTGCCAGCGCGCCGAGCAGCACCCGGTCGTCGCCGGTCCCGCACAGTACGGCCGCGGCGACGCCTCCGTCGATCAGCGCCAGCGCCTCGTCCACGCCGGACGATGCGACTACACGCATGCCCGCGGCGGCGACGAGCCGCTCGAGGGCGGCGCGCGCCTGCGGGTCGTGGTCGAGCACGACCACCCCGGCGGACTCGGTGAGCCGCGCATCCGGGGACGACGATGGCGGCGTCGTCAGTACCATGTGGGCAGCACGGCCGTGGACCGCTACTGGATCGTGAACAGTTTCCTGAAGTTGGCGACATCCAGGATCTGCTTCACGAGCCCTTGGCAGTGGGTCAGGATCAGGGTCTTGTGGGCGCCCTGCGCCTGATCGCGCAGCAGCAGCAGCATGCCGAGCGCGGCGCTGTCGAGGTATTCGACGTTGCCAAGGTCGATTTCGATCGACGAGATGTCGCTCGACCGGATCTGTGGCTCACAGGCCGACTTGAAGATCCGGTGGGCATTGAAGTCGAAGCGGCCGGACAGCGATATCCGGGCGCGCTCATTGATGACGCTGACCTGCGTCTGCATGGTGGTCTCCTGGCGGGGTCCTGGCGTGGGATGACGGCAGCAATGCTTCGACTGGATCGAGGAAACGTTGCGGGGCTCTGGCAACGTCAGGCGCGGTCGTGGCGGCCAGCGCGGGTCTTTACCTGGTGTATCACTGCGCGTGCGATCGCCTTCAGCGGAAGGATCTCGTCCACGCCACCACTGTTGATGGCTTCCTTGGGCATTCCGAACACAACGCAGCTGTGTTCATCCTGGGCGACGGTCCAGGCACCGGCATCGTGCATCTCGCGCATGCCGGCCGCACCGTCGCGACCCATGCCCGTCAGGATAACCCCGATCGCGTGGCGACCGACGTGTGCCGCCGCCGAGCGGAACAGGACATCCACCGAAGGGCGATGCCGGTTGACCGGCGCCGACCGGGCGAGCTCGGTCAGGTAGTCGTCGCCGCTGCGACGCACGCGCAGGTGCGAGTGCCCCGGGGCGACGTAGGCATAGCCCGGCCGCACGCGTTCCCCATCCTCGGCTTCCTTGACGGTGACCCGGCACAGACCGTCCAGGCGCTTCGCGAACGACCGGGTGAACGCCTCGGGCATGTGCTGCGTGATCAGGATACCCGGGATATCCGGCGGCATCGCCTCGAGGACCTCACGGATGGCCTCCGTGCCTCCGGTGGAGGCGCCGACGATGATCAACTGCACGGTCGATCCGCCGGGTGCCGTCCGACCCGGCAGCCCCGGGGCGGTGCCGGCACCGGCGGACATGCTCATGCGGCGCCCGCCGCGGGGTTGGCCAGTTCGTACACCGTCTTCGAACGCAGCCGGAACAGGTCGGCTGCATGGTAGAAATTCTCGGAATGCCCGGCAAACAGCAGTCCGTCCGGGCGCAGCAACGGCGCGAAGCGCTTCAGGATCAGGTACTGCGTGGGCTTGTCGAAGTAGATCATCACATTGCGGCAGAAGATCGCGTCGAACGGACCACTGACCGGATAGCGTGCGTCGAGCAGGTTCACTCGCTGGAAGCGGACGAGCGCCGAGAGCTCAGGGCGCACGCGCACTTCGTTCGCCCCCGGTTCGCGCAGGAAGAACCGGCGCAGCCGCTCGGGGGAGAGCCGCTCGACCCGGTCCAACGTGTACACCCCGGCGCGGGCCTTCTCGAGCACGGCAGTATCGACGTCGCTTGCGACGATCCTCACCCGCGGAGTCATGGTGCCGCAGGCCTCGATGGCGCTGATCGCCATCGAGTAGGCCTCCTCCCCGGTGGACGACGCCGAGCACCACAGCGACACTTCGCGTCCCGGACTGACGCCGCGAACCCGTTTCTCCAGTTCAACGAAGTGATGCGCCTCGCGGAAGAAGGCCGTCAGGTTGGTCGTCAGCGCGTTGGTGAACGCCTCCCATTCAGCACCACGGGGTCCCTCCAGCAGGCGCAGGTAGTCGCTGAACCGCGACAGGTTGTTGGCGCGCAGCCGGCGGGCGAGACGGCTGTACACCATTTCCATCTTGCCAGGGTGGAGCTGGATACCCGCATGTGCCTGGATCAGCCGCCGGATACGCTCGAAGTCCTCCCCGGTGAACGTGAATTCCTTCGCGCCCGCCACCGGTGCCTGGCCCAAAGGCACGTGCGCGCCACCTGGCAGAGTTCGGGCTGGGACGTGCATGCGCTCAATGCACCGGAGCGGCACCATCGACCGCCGTCGCGGGCTCGCCGATCAGGGCCCGGATCTCGCGCGCCGCCGACGCGGACCGCTGCGCCAGGTTACGCACCTCGCTGGCCACCCGGGCGAGTCCGGCGCTCGGTTCGCCCGCACGGGCCGACTCCAGCACCGCGTTCAGCGCCAGGACATCCGCCTGGAACGCGATGCCGTCGATCTCGCCGATGAGGTCCGAGAGCCGCCTCGACGCGGCAGCGATCTCGTCGATCATGCGCGCCGGCTCGCCCCCCGGGGCCCCGGCGGGCACGGTGACCTCGGAAGCGCCGATCGCGGTCGCCGCCGAGTGGATCGAGTCGGCCGCCTCCCTGACCTGCCCGATGACCGTCGCCAGCCGCTGCCTGACCGCGTCCACCGCGAGGCTCAGTGCGGTCGGGGCGACGCGGTCGCGGTCGGCGTGCACCGGCGCGAAATCTCGCCCCTCCCGGGTCGAAGCGGCGTCGCCCATCGCGAGGATCATCTTTCCCATCCTGTTCCCGCCTGTTGTCCGTGCTGCTCTGAAAAGGGCGACAGCCCGCCGCCCGCCGCTTACATCGACCCGCCCTGCCCGCGCCTCGAATGGGCGAGGAATCACACGGGGTATCGGCGATGCGACACGCAACTTGAGCGCCGGACGAGAACGACGGTGCACCACGGGCGGCCACGACTAACGAGGCCGGCGGCCCTCCGTCGCAGGCCGGTCGCCAGCGCGTGGTCAGTCGGTCGCCCGAAGGTCTGCAGCGGCGTTCAGCGCGCCGGGGACGGGGGTACCAGTGCGCCCTTGCCGGGACTGGCGGGACGGGCCGGACCGGCAGCATCACCGCCGAGCACCTGGATGAACAGCTCGTCCTGCCGGATCATGCCGAGTTCTGCCCGGGCACGTTCCTCGATCGCCTCGTAGCCGGTCTTCAGGTCGATTACCTCGGCCTCAATCGTATCGTTGCGATGTCGCAGGCGGCTGTTCACCTCGCGCTGGGCGACCAGCTGGCGATCCACTTCCCAGACCCGGAGCCAGCTGCCCTTGCCGATCCACAGCGGCACCTGCAGCAGCGCGACCAGGCAGGCGAGCGCCAGGCTGAGCAGCCTCATCGCAGGGCGGCTCCGGGGGCAACCGCCCCGTGCGGCAGGGGGCGGCGCGTCATGCTCACCGAAGCTGGCGGAAGGCGGAGCGGCCGCCGTAGCCGGCTGCGTCGCCCAGGTCTTCCTGGATGCGGAGCAACTGGTTGTACTTGGCGATGCGGTCCGACCGGGACAGCGAGCCGGTCTTGATCTGGAGCACGTTGGTCGCCACGGAGATGTCGGCGATCGTCGTGTCCTCGGTCTCGCCGGAACGATGCGAGATCACCGACGCGTAGGCCGACCGCCGCGCAAGGTCGACCGCGTCGAGGGTCTCGCTCAGCGTGCCGATCTGGTTCACCTTGATCAGGATCGCGTTGGCCACGCCGGCCTCGATGCCCTGCTGCAGGATGCGGCTGTTGGTCACGAACAGGTCGTCGCCGACCAGCTGGACCTTGTCCCCGAGCCGCTCGGTGAGCAGCTTCCAGCCGGCCCAGTCGGCTTCGTCCATGCCGTCCTCGATACTGATGATCGGGTACTTGGCCACCCAGCGACCGAGGTAGTCGGCGAACTCTCCGGCCCCGAGCACCGCACGCTCGGAGGCCAGCCGGTACTTGCCGTCCTCGTGGAACTCGGAGCTCGCGCAGTCGAGCGCCAGCGCGATGTCCTCGCCCGGCCGATATCCGGCCTTCTCGATCGCCTCGAGCACGAGTTCGATCGCCGATTCGTTGTTCGGCAGGTCAGGGGCGAACCCGCCCTCGTCGCCGACGCCGGTCGACAGACCGCGTCCGTCGATCAGCTTCTTCAGCGTCTGGAACACCTCGGCACCATAGCGCAGCGCCTCGGAGAAGCTCGGCGCGCCCAGCGGCACGATCATGAACTCCTGCATGTCGAGGTTGTTGTTCGCGTGCGCGCCGCCATTGATCACGTTCATCATCGGCACGGGCAGGCGCATCGGACCGGCGCCGCCGAGGTAGCGGTACAGCGGCAGGCCTGACTCCTCGGCGGCGGCACGCGCCACCGCCATCGACACCGCGAGCATGGCGTTGGCGCCCAGCCGACCCTTGTTGTCGGTGCCGTCCAGGTCGATCAGCGTGCGGTCGATGAACAACTGCTCGACCGCATCCAGCCCGATGATGGCCTCGCAGATCTCGGTGTTCACGTGCTCGACGGCCTTCAGCACCCCCTTGCCGCCATAGCGGGCCGTGTCGCCATCGCGCAGTTCGAGGGCTTCCTTCGCGCCGGTCGACGCACCCGAGGGAACCGCGGCGCGACCCATCACGCCGGACTCGAGCAGCACGTCGGCCTCGACCGTCGGATTGCCGCGGGAGTCGAGGATTTCCCGCGCGACCACATCTACGATTGCACTCATCGCTGTTCTCTCAAGGCTGTGTTTCGGGGTTCGGGGCACCCGTACGGGCGCGGCCGCTCAGCGAACGATCCGGCGTTCCGCCAGCGGCCTCGATTTCACCTGCGCGTCGAGCGCGACCAGCGTCTCGAGCAGTTCCGGCATCAGCTCGAGTGGCCATGCGTTCGGACCGTCGGACAGCGCCTGCTCCGGCCGCGGATGCGTCTCCATGAAAATGCCGGAGACACCCGCCGCGACCGCCGCCCGCGCCAGCACCGGCACGAACTCGCGCTGGCCCCCGCTCGAGGTGCCCTGCCCGCCTGGCAGTTGCACCGAGTGAGTGGCATCGAACACGACCGGGCAGCCGGTGCCGCGCAGGATCGCCAGCGAGCGCATGTCGGACACCAGGTTCTGGTAGCCGAAAGAGAACCCGCGCTCGCAGACCATGATGTTGTCGGCCCCGCTCGCGGCGCGCGCCTTGTCGACCACGTTGCCCATCTCGTGAGGGGACAGGAACTGTCCCTTCTTGATGTTCACCGGGCGGCCGGCGGAGGCCACCGCCTGGATGAAATCGGTCTGGCGGCACAGGAAGGCCGGCGTCTGCAGCACGTCGACCGAGGCGGCCACCTGCGCGACGTCGGCCGTTTCATGGACGTCGGTGAGCACCGGCAGGCCGAACGTGCTGCGCACCCCTGCGAGGATCTCCAGGCCCTGGTCCATGCCTGGTCCTCGGAACGACTTTCCGGAACTGCGGTTGGCCTTGTCGTAGGACGCCTTGAACACCAGCGGGATACCCAGCGGTGCCGTGATCTCGCGCAGGCGCCCTGCAATCTCCTCGACCAGGTCGCGCGACTCGACCACGCAGGGGCCGGCGATCAGGAACAGCGGATGCTCGAGGCCCGCCTCGAAACCGCACAGCTTCATCAGGCGACCGCCGCCCGGGCTGCAGCGCCCTGCGCCGGTTCACGGGGCTGGCCGGCATGGGCCAGTGCAGCCTGCACGAAGGCAGTGAACAGCGGATGACCGCCGCGCGGCGTGGAATTGAACTCGGGGTGGAACTGCACGCCGATGAAGAACGGATGTGCGGGCAGCTCCATCATCTCGGGCAGCGATTCGCTCGGCGTGCGCGCCGAAACGCGGTATCCGGCCGTCTCGAGCTGCGGCACGTAGGCGTTGTTCACCTCGTAACGGTGCCGGTGGCGCTCGTTGACCTCACCACCGTAGATACGGGCCGCGAGCGTACCCGGCTGCACCGGGCAGCGCTGTGCGCCCAGCCGCATCGTGCCACCGAGGTCGGACTTCTCGCTGCGCTTCTCGATGCGCCCGGTGCGGTCAGTCCATTCGGTGATCAGCGCGACCACCGGGTGCGGCGTGTCGGGGTCGAACTCGGTCGAATTTGCGCCGGCCAGGCCGCACACGTTGCGTGCAAACTCGATCGTCGCCAGCTGCATGCCGAGGCAGATGCCCAGGTAGGGTACGCCCTGCTCGCGCGCGAAGCGGATCGCCTCGATCTTGCCTTCGGTGCCCCGCTTGCCGAAGCCGCCCGGCACGAGGATCGCGTCCAGGTGGGCCAGCGTCGTGGCCGCGGCGCCGCACTCGATCTGCTCGGAATCGACGTACTCGATGACCACCCGGGTGCGGGTACGGATCCCGGCGTGGTTCAGTGCCTCGTTCAGCGATTTGTACGAATCGGACAGATCGACGTACTTGCCGACCATGCCGATGCGCACCGTGTGCTCCGGGTGCTCCAGTCCGTGGACGAGCGCGTCCCAGTCGGTGAGGTCTGCCGGCTTCGCCTGAAGGCCAAGCACGTCGCAGACGATCTGATCAAGCCCCTGCTTGTGGAGCATGGACGGGATCTTGTAGATCGAATCGGCATCCCACACGGAGATCACCGAGTCGAGCTGCACGTTGGAGAACAGCGAGATCTTGGCGCGCTCATCCTCCGGGATCGGGCGATCGGCGCGGCACAGCAGCACGTCCGGCGAGATGCCGATCTCGCGCAGTTTCTGCACGCTGTGCTGCGTCGGCTTGGTCTTCAGTTCGCCGGCCGAGGCAATGAAGGGCACCAGCGTGAGGTGCACGAAGCAGCACGACCCGCGCCCCAGGCGCAGGCTCATCTGGCGGGCGGCCTCGACGAAGGGCAGCGACTCGATGTCGCCGACAGTGCCACCGATCTCGATGATCGCGACGTCGGTCTCGCCGCCCCAGGCTGCGCGGGCGCCGCGCTCGATGAAGTCCTGGATCTCGTTGGTGATGTGAGGGATCACCTGAACCGTCTTGCCCAGGTACTCGCCGCGCCGCTCCTTCTTGATCACCGATTCATAGATCTGGCCGGTGGTGAAGTTGTTCACCCGCCGCATGCGGGTGGAGACGAAGCGCTCGTAGTGTCCGAGGTCGAGATCGGTCTCGGCACCGTCTTCGGTGACGAAAACCTCCCCGTGCTGGAACGGGCTCATCGTGCCCGGATCGACGTTGATGTACGGGTCGAGCTTGAGCAGGGTGACCTTGAGTCCTCGGGACTCGAGCAGGGTGCCGAGCGACGCTGCAGCGATACCCTTGCCGAGCGAGGAAACGACACCACCGGTGACGAAGATGTACTTGATCATGCCCGACGCGGTAGCTGGTTTCGTGGATGATAGCGCAAAGCGCTGCCGCGACCAAACGCAGCCCTGACGACGACCCTCGCGCACGAGGCGGGTACGGCCCTCGCGTGCGCCGCCGGGCCGTGCGGAAAGGCAGCCGGGCCTGGTTGTGTCAAAATTGAGGGTCAACCCGTCCGGGAACGGGTAACCTTCGCGCCCTGATTTCCGTGCTGTCCGCCGCCCCGCCCGCGCCAATGCCGGCGTCGCAGGGCCTGTCAGCCGCGCGGCACCGCTTTACCTCGAGGAGAGCAACGATGAGCCGTCCAGATGCAGCAGCAGAACTGATCAGCCGGTCGGGCAAGCCGGCCTACGTGAAGCACGCCCGACTGGTGGAGTGGGTCCGTGAGATGGCGGCCTTGTGCGAACCCGACCGCATCTACTGGTGCGACGGTTCCAAGGAGGAATACGACCGGCTGTGTCAGGAGATGATCGACGCCGGATCGATGATCCGGCTCGACGAGCAGAAACGGCCGAACAGTTTCCTGGTGCGCTCCGACCCGGCCGACGTGGCCCGCATGGAAGACCGCACCTTCGTCTGTACGGAAGACCAGGATGACGCTGGCCCCAACAACAACTGGGTGGCGCCCGCCGAGATGCGCGCGACGCTGGGTGGCCTGTTCAAGGGCTGCATGCGCGGCCGCACGATGTACGTGATCCCGTTCAGCATGGGACCGCTCGGCTCGCACATCGCCCACATCGGCGTCGAATTGTCCGACTCGCCCTACGTGGTCGTCTCGATGCGCATCATGACCCGCATGGGCGAGAAGGTCTACGATGTGCTGGGCAGCGATGGCGAGTTCGTGCCCTGCATCCATTCGGTCGGGATGCCGCTCGAAGCCGGCCAGTCAGACATTGCCTGGCCGAGCAACCGCGAGCACAAGTACATCGTTCACTACCCCGAGACCAAGGAGATCTGGTCCTTCGGCAGCGGCTATGGCGGCAACGCGCTGCTCGGCAAGAAGTGCTTCGCGCTGCGTATCGCCTCCATCATGGCGAAGGAACAGGGCTGGCTGGCCGAGCACATGCTGATCCTGGGCATCACTGCCCCGACCGGCGAGAAGAAGTACGTCGCCGCCGCCTTCCCGAGCGCCTGCGGCAAGACCAACCTGGCGATGCTGATCCCGCCCAAGGGCATGGACGACTGGAAGGTCACGACCGTCGGCGAGGACATCGCCTGGATCAAGCCGGGCAAGGATGGCCAGCTCTACGCGATCAATCCGGAGGCCGGCTACTTCGGCGTCGCACCGGGTACCGGCCCAGAGACCAACGCGACCGCGCTGGGCATGCTCGATGCCGACACGATCTTCACCAACGTCGCGCTCACCGCCGACGGCGACGTCTGGTGGGAAGGCATGACCAAGACCCCGCCGAAGGAACTGATCGACTGGCAGGGCAAGCCCTGGACACCCGACTGCGGCCGTCTGGCGGCGCACCCGAACTCGCGGTTCACCGTCTCCGCCGAGCGCTGCGCGACCCTCGACCCCGAGTGGGACAACCCCAACGGCGTGCCGATCAGTGCTTTCGTGTTCGGCGGCCGCCGCAACGACACCGTGCCGCTGGTGGCCGAGGGCTTCAACTGGAACTACGGCGTCTACATGGCTGCGACCATGGGCTCGGAGACCACGGCTGCGGCGACTGGCGCCGTCGGCGTGGTGCGTCGCGACCCGTTCGCGATGCTGCCGTTCTGCGGCTACCACTTCGGCGACTACTTCAACCACTGGCTGCGCATCGGCCACACGGTCAGCCAGCCGCCTCGCATCTATTGCGTGAACTGGTTCCAGCGTGACGAACAGGGCCGGTTCATCTGGCCCGGCTTCGGCGAGAACATGCGGGTGCTGAAATGGATCGTCCAGCGCACCATGGGCGCAGTCGGCGCCCAGGAGACCGCGCTTGGGTGGATCCCGCGCTTCGAGGACATGGACTTCCGCGGCATGGACATCAGCCGCGAGCAGTTCGAGCGACTGACCCGGATCGACGCTGAACTCTGGCGCAAGGAGATCGAGTCGCACGGCGAACTGTTCGAACAGCTGAAGTCCCGCCTGCCGCGCGAGATGGTACTCAAGCGCGAGCTGATGAAGCTCGACCTCTGGCGCGACGCCGCCTGATGCAGTTGCCGGGAAGGCTCTCGCCTTCCCTGCCCCGCAGGCCCGCCCGATGGCGGGCCTTTTTCATGCCGTCGCGGGGGCGTCCGACCCGTCAGGACCGGCGATAGGCGGCGATCATGTCCAGCTCGATGCGTGCGCCCGGCGTCGACAGCTGGTTGACGCAGACCGTGGTACTCGCCGGCGTCCAGTCGCCGAAGGTCTGCTTGAGCACGGCCACCATGCCGTCCATGTCGCGCATGTCGGTCACGTACTTGGTGACCTTGACGACATCCGTCCAGACCAGGCCCTCCTGGTCGAGGATGGACTTGATGGCCGACAGTGCACGCCGCGTCTGCTCGCCGATGTCGTTCGGGTGGTCATGTTCGTGCAGTTCGTGCGGATGCTTGTGATAGAGCGGAGACGGGGTCGCGCCCGAGATGAACAGCAGGTCGGCGCCGCCGGTCACCCGCATCGCGGGGGCATACGGCATGTCGACCCTGCGCGACGGGACGGTCTGGATCTCCTGGATGTCGGGATTGGACGGCGAGACCTGGTACGGTGGGGTATGGCTGGGCACTGACGGGCTCCTCGAGTCTGCGGGATGGGCGCACGCCGGTGCTGCGCGCGTTGCACGCTGGCCGGCGTGCGGAAAGTATACTGAGCGCGCCTGCTTGCCGCGCCCATGCCGGTGGCAGGTCGCGCCACCGGCGCCCTCCGCCGTCTGCTCACTCCTGCGAAAGGTCAGAACATGTCCCGCATACCGCCCGCTGCGCACGTCCCGCCCTCCGCTTCCCGCCGCACCCTGATCAGGGCCGCCGCGGCAGTGGCAGTACCGACGCTCGCCGGCGCGCCATTCGTCAACGTGCTCGCCCAGGCGCCGCGGGCGAAGATCCGGATCGGCGTGGTGCCGCTGATCTCCTCCGGGCCGCTGTTCATCGCGCAGGCGCGCGGCTTCTGGGACCGGATGAACATCGAGGCGGAGTACCGCTACTTCACCGACGGTGCCCTCGCCGTGCCGGCGCTGGTGGCCGGTGAGCTGGACTTCACCGTGGCCACCTGCAACGCAGGCATCTTCAACACGATCGCCCGCGGCGCACCGTTCAAGTTCATGCTCGACCGCGGCTCGGAGCGGCCCGGCTCGGGCTCGATGACCATCGTGGTGAACAACAAGCTGCACGCGGCGGGCCTGACCACGCCGGAGCGCCTGTCGATGCTGAAGGGACAGCGCCTGGGGCTGCAGGCGCCCGGCGGCATCGACCAGTTCCTGCTCGGCCGCGGGGTACAGAAGGCGGGCCTCAATCCGCTCACCGACGTGAACTGGGTCACCGGGCTCGCCTACCCCGACCTGGTGCGCGCGCTGGGCGCCGGACAGGTCGATGCCGCGAACATCCCCGTCCCGCTGGCCTTCCTCGCCGAGAAGAACAACACCGGCAAGATCGCCTTCCCCGGCTCGGACATCGAGGCAGGCACGCAGCTCGCCTGCTTCGCGGCCCCCTCGAAACTGCTCGGCAAGGACCGCTCGCTCGCGGTGCGCTTCGCGATGGTGCACCTGCATGCGGCGCGCATCTTCAACGAAGCCGCCGCCTCGAAGGATCCCGCGGTGATGAAGACCATCTCCGAGTTCACCAAGGTGCCCGAGGCGCTGATCGCAGCGGCCGCGCCGCGCTGGACCTGGTTCACCGAGAACGGCCTGCCCAACGTCGAGTCCGCGATGTTCCAGGCTGGCTTCTGGCGTGACACGATGAAGCTGTTCAGCGGCAACGTCACGCGCGAGCAGGTATTCGAGTTGGGCGCGGCACAGGAAGCGTTCAACCGGCTGCGCGAGAAGAATGCGCTGACGGCCTGACGTGGGAGGCAACCTGCAGACGTCGTCCGAAGGGGCGGTCCACCCGGAGATCCGGCTCGAGGGCGTGAGTCTCGTCTACGAGGCCGGTGGCTCGCAGGTGCTCGCCCTCGACGACCTGCACTGTCGGTTCGCCGCGGGCCGCGTCACCGCGATCATCGGCCCGAGCGGCTGCGGCAAGAGCACGATGCTGCAGATCACCCGAGGCTTCATGCCGGCGAGTCGTGGCACGCTGAGCTTCGTCGGACCGGACGGCCAGCCGATGCCCCGTCCTCCGCGCATGGCGACCGTCTGGCAGTCGTTTAACCTGTTCCCGTGGCGCACGATCGAGGACAATGTCGCCTTCGGCCTTGAAATGGCCGGCATGCCCGCCGCGCAGCGCCGTGTGCGCGCGCACGAGGCGCTGCGCATGGTCGACCTGGGCGGGTTCGAACGGAAGTATCCCGGGCAGCTTTCCGGCGGCATGCGCCAGCGCGTGGGCATGGCGCGGGCCCTGGTGATGGATCCGGAGGTGCTCCTGCTGGACGAGCCGTTCGGCGCGCTCGATGCGCAGACCCGGCTGGTGCTGCAGGAGCAGCTGGCGGCGATGGTCGAGCGAACCGGCAAGACCGTGCTGCTGATCACCCATTCGATCGAAGAGGCCGTGCTGCTGGCCGACACCGTGTACGTGCTGACCGCGCGACCGGGGCGGGTCGCAGCCGAAGTGCAGATCGACCTGCCGAAGCCGCGCTCGATCGCCAGCACCCACGATGCCCGCTACGCCGGGTATTTCGAACGGATCTACGGGCTGCTGAAGTCCGAGGTGCTGCGCTCGATGCACGGCGAAGCGGGAGGGCAGGCCTGATGCGCGATCGGACACCCGAGGGGGACGTCGCGCTGCGGCCGGTACGCACCGGCACAGCGCCGGCCGACCGTATCACCGGCTGGATAGCGGTGGCGGTGTTCCTGCTCGCCTGGGAGCTGCTCTGCCGCGCGCTGGACGTGTCGTCGCTGTACCTGCCACGCCCGACGCAGGTGGCCGTCGCGCTGTACGACCTGTTCGTGCACAAGCAGGCGCTGTCGGACCTGGCGGTGACCCTCTACCGCATCTTCGGTGGCTTCGCGATCGGGATGGTCTTTGGCGTCGCGCTCGGCCTGGCCATGGCGGTGTCGCGCCGGCTGCAATCGATAGCCGACGTATTCATCGCCGCGCTCTATCCCTTGCCGAAGATCACGCTGATCCCGCTGCTCATCATCTGGCTGGGCACCGGCGGACCGTTCATGCTGACCATCAGCGCGCTGGGCGCGCTGTTCCCGGTGATCATCAACACGCTGCTCGGCGTGCGCCAGTGCGACCCCGGCCTGGTGATGACCGCCCGCGACCTCGGTGCATCCGAGCGGCAGATCGTGCGCCACGTGCTGCTGCCCGCAGCGATCCCGTCGGTGTTCGCCGGCGCACGGCTGGGCCTCGGGGTATCGATCATTCTCGTGGTGGCCGCCGAGATGGTGGTCGGCAAGCTGGGCCTGGGCGCCCGACTGTATCTGGCCGGGCAGGTGCTTGAGACCGAGACCGTGTTCGCGGTGCTGGTGGTGCTGGCCGCGCTCGGCATCGCGGTCACCAAGGCGCTGGACGCGGTCGATGCACTCACCGGGAAGTGGCGCGCCTGACCGCAGGCAGGCGCGCCCGGCTCCGGGTCAGGACTTCGCCGCGCGCGCCGCTTCCTGGGCGAGGTACAGCCAGGTGTCGACCACGGTATCCGGGTTGAGCGAAAGGCTGCCGATCCCCTCCTCCATCAGCCAGCGCGCGAGATCCGGATGGTCAGAGGGCCCCTGGCCGCAGATGCCGACGTACTTGCCCTGCTTGCGGCAGGCCTTGATCGCCATCGACAGCATCATCTTGACCGCCGGATCGCGTTCGTCGAACGACTCGGCGATCGCGCCGCCGGAATCGCGGTCGATCGCCAGCGTGAGCTGGGTCATGTCGTTCGAGCCGATCGAGAACCCGTCGAAATACTCCAGGAACTGGTCGGCGAGCAGCGCGTTGGATGGCACCTCGCACATCATGATGAGGCGCAGGCCGTCCTTGCCGCGTTCGAGCCCGTTCTCGGCCAGCAGCGCGATCACCTTGCGACACTCGTCCATCGTGCGGATGAACGGGATCATGATCTCGATGTTGGTGAGTCCCATCTCGTTGCGCACCTTGCGCATCGCCTGGCACTCGAGTTCGAAGCAGTCGCGGAAGCTCGGCGCGATGTAGCGCGAGGCCCCACGGAAGCCGAGCATCGGGTTCTCTTCGTGCGGCTCGTAGCTGGGGCCGCCGATCAGACCGGAATACTCGTTCGACTTGAAGTCGGACAGGCGGACGATCACCGGCTTGGGGAAGAACGCCGCGCCCAGCGTGCCCACGCCCTCGGCGATCTTCTCGATGTAGAACTCGCGCGGGCTGGCATAGCCCGCCGAACGCTCCTCGACGGCACGCTTCAGGTCGGAGGGCAGGTTCGGGTAGTCGAGGCAGGCCTTGGGATGGATGCCGATCATGCGCGCGACGATGAATTCGAGGCGCGCCAGGCCGACCCCGGCGTTGGGCAGGCGCTGGAACTCGAAGGCGAGTTCCGGGTTGCCGACGTTCATGCTGATCTTGACCGGCGGCTCGGGCATGCGATCGAGCGGCACGTCGCTGATCGAGGTCTCGAGGATGCCGCGGTAGACGTTCCCGGTGTCCCCCTCGGTGCAGGACACCGTCACCAGTTCGCCGTTGTGGAGCACCGTGGTCGCGTCTCCGCAACCCACCACCGCCGGGATGCCCAGTTCGCGCGCGATGATCGCCGCATGGCAGGTCCGGCCACCGCGGTTGGTGACGATGGCCGATGCTCGCTTCATCACCGGCTCCCAGTCGGGATCGGTCATGTCGGTCACCAGCACGTCGCCGGGCTGCACCTTGTCCATCTCCTTCGCGGAGGCGATCAGGCGGACCGGGCCACTACCCACCTTCTGTCCGATTGCCCGCCCGGAGGTGAGCAGTTCGGACTTCTGCTTGAGTCGGTAACGGCGCAGCGTATCGACCTCGGCGTTGGCCTTGACCGTCTCGGGACGGGCCTGCAGGATGTAGAGCCTGCCGTCCTCGCCATCGCGCGCCCACTCGATGTCCATCGGACGACCGTAGTGCGCCTCGATCTTCATCGCATCGCGCGCGAGCTGCTCGACCTCGGCGTCGGTGATCGAGAACCGGCGGCGCTCGCCTTCGCGCACGTCGACGGTCTTCACTGACTTGCCCGCCTCGCGCGCGTCGGTGAACACCATCTTGATTGCCTTGCCACCCAGCGAGCGGCGGATGATCGGCGACTTGCCGGCGGCCAGCGCCGGCTTGTAGACGTAGAACTCGTCCGGGTTGACAGCCCCCTGCACCACCGCCTCGCCCAGGCCGTAGGACGAGGTGATGAAGACCACCTTGTCGAAGCCGGACTCGGTGTCGAGCGTGAACATCACGCCCGCGGCACCGGTGTCGGAGCGCACCATGCGCTGGATGCCGGCCGACAGCGCGACCTCGGCGTGCTCGAAACCCTTGTGCACCCGGTAGGCGATCGCCCGGTCGTTGTACAGCGAGGCGAACACGTGGCGCATCGCGTCGATGACGTTGTCGGCGCCGTGAATGTTCAGGAACGTTTCCTGCTGGCCCGCGAAGGAGGCATCGGGCAGGTCCTCGGCGGTCGCCGACGAGCGCACCGCGACCGACACGTTCGGACCGGCGGCGGCGGCCATCTTCTCGTAGGACTCGACCACGGCCGCCCGCAGGGCAGGCGGCAGCGGGGCCTCGACGATCCAGCCACGGATCTGCGCGCCGGCGGCGGCCAGTGCATTCGTGTCGTCCACGTCGAGGCCCTTCATCCGCGCCTCGATCCGGCCGGCCAGCTGTTCGTGCGCCAGGAACTCGCGGAAGGCGTCGGCCGTGGTAGCGAAGCCTTCCGGCACGCGCACCCCGAGGTGGGACAGGCCGCTGATCATCTCGCCCAGCGACGCGTTCTTGCCTCCGACCTGCCCCACGTCGGACATGCGCAGCTGTGCGAAGTCGACAACGTACTTGTCCATGGCCACTCCCTGTCTCCGGATGAACCGCCGGCGGGACGATTGTGTCCGGCCGACCGAACACGTATGGTAGCCGATCACCAATGGGGCCCCCTGTTCATGATTGCACGCCGTACTGCGTTTTTCGTGTCGGACCGCACCGGCATCACGGTCGAGGCGCTGGGACACAGCCTGCTCACCCAGTTCGAGAAGGTCGCCTTCGCCGAGATCACCGTGCCGTTCATCGACACCATCGAGAAGACGACGCAACTCGCACGCCAGATCAACGAGGCCGGCGAGCGCGATGGCGCCCGTCCGATCGTGTTCAGCACGCTGGTGCGCGACGAACTCGCCGCGGCGCTGCGCGCGTCCACGAACGCCATGGTGATCAACTGCTTCGAGACCTTCATCGCCCCGCTCGAGGCCGAGCTGGGTACCAAATCGAGCCACCGGGTGGGCGGGACGCACAGCGTCGAGGACGTGGTCAGCTACACGCGCCGCATCGAGGCGGTGAACTACTCGCTGATGCACGACGACGGCAGTTCGACCCGCGACTTCAAGGATGCGGACATCATTCTGGTCGGGGTGTCCCGCTCGGGCAAGACACCGACCTGCCTGTACCTCGCGCTGCAGTACGGCGTGCGGGCGGCCAATTACCCGCTGATCCCGGAGGACTTCACCCGGGGCGTCGAACTGCCGGACAGCCTGAAGGGCTTCCGCAACCGGCTCTATGGCCTGACCATCTCGCCGCAGCGGCTCCACCGCATCCGCACCGAGCGCAAGCCCGACAGCCACTACGCATCGCTGGACAACTGCGCCTACGAAATCCGCGAGGCGGAGATCCTGATGCGCCAGGCGGGCATACGCTTCCTCGACGCGACGGCGAAATCCATCGAGGAACTCGCCTCCACCATCCTCCATGATGCTAACCTGACACGGCACGTGTTCTGACCGGCAGAGACGATGGGATCGACCGAACTGATCGAGACGCTGGCACTCGCCGCGGGCCTGGCCTGGGCCAGCGGCATCCGCCTGTACGCGGTGCTGTTCCTGACCGGTGCACTGGGCCGTTTCGGCTACCTCGATCTGCCACCCGACCTGCACTGGCTCGGACATCCGCTGGCCCTGGCCGCCAGCGGCCTGCTGCTGGTGGTGGAGTTCGCGGCCGACAAGGTGCCCGGGCTCGACTCGCTCTGGGACGCGCTGCACACCTTCATCCGCATACCGGCCGGCGCACTGCTCGCGGCGGCCACGCTCGGCCAGCACGACGCCGCCGTCACCCTGGCCGCGGCGCTGTCCGGCGGTGGCCTCGCCGCCGGCGCCCACTTCACCAAGGCCGCGAGCCGAGCGCTGATCAACACCTCGCCCGAGCCGTTCAGCAACGTGGCCGCCTCGGCGACCGAAGACGCGATGGTGCTCGGCGGGCTGTGGGCGGCGCTGTTCCTGCCCGTCCTGTTCCTCGCGCTGCTGCTGCTCTACGTCGCCGCGACGCTCTGGCTGTTGCCTCGGCTGTGGCGGGGGCTGCGCAAGGTGTTCCTGCGGGTCTCGACCCTGCTTGGCACCGGTACTTCGGCCCCGCGACCGCAGTAGCCCTGAACCCCGCGACCGGCGCGCCGCGGCAATGCGGCCGCGCGGTTCAGTCGCAGCGACCGACGGACGCGGGTGCGCATCGTCGGCCATCCGTCCAGATCGCATTGCCGAGCCTGGCCTGTTGCAGGCGTGCACCGTCCAGGCGCGCATTGCGCAGGTCGGCGAACCCCAGCTCTGCCCCCTCGAGGCCGGCCGTGCTCAGGTCGGCTCCGGTCAGGCTGGCACCGAACAGGCGGGCCCCGGCCAGCCGGGCACCCGACAGCGCGCTGCCGGACAGGTCGGCGTAGGACAGATCTGCCCGCGACAGGTCCGCGCCGGTCAGCCGCGCGCCGGCCAGCCTGGCCGACCGCAGCGAGGCCCCGGCCAGTCGCGCCGACGTGCGGTCGCAACCACTCCAGTTGATCCCCGGTGCGGGCGGCTCGGTGCAGTCCGCCGCCCGGGAGGTGAGCGAGACTTCGATCGGGCCCGGGCCGCGCGGCGAGACCGCTATCCCGATCGCCAGCATAACGACGATGCCGAGCGGCACCAGCGCCCAGCTTGGCGAGCCTGCACGCTCGTACGCCCCGGCGAGGTTGCGCCGGAGCCGGCGCCAGAGGACCACCTGCAGCAATTCGCGCTGCTGACGGCGATCACTGTTCATACGCCGCTCGGTATTGCCGTCGGTCGTGCCGGCCGGCGGCGACGCCTCGCCCGTCCGGCGATCGATGCCAGTGCGCTCGTCTGCCCAGCGCCGCGCGGCGGCAAGCCGTTCGTTGTGCCAGCTCAACGGCAGCGGCTCCCCGGGCACCGGCAGGCGCTCATGTGCCAGCGGTTCGATGGCCGACAGGATCTCGGGATGCATCTTCAGCGGCTGCCACGTCCGGCCATCCCGACTGGCGGGATCATCCCAGGCGAACCGGCCCAGCAGCAGGCTGTCGACCACGGCCTGCCGCGGGTGGGGGCCGTGCAGCCTGCCCTCGCGCCGGACATACCAGAGCGAGGGGTTCTTCATCGATGCGCCGCCCGACAGGTCCGGAAGCCGGCGAACACGTCGCGCCGGTCCGGCGTGAAGAAGTTTCGCCAGCTGTTCCGCATCAGACTGGCGGCCGTGGCGAAGCAGCCACCGCGCAGCACCCGGTGACTGCCGAACCACGGTTCGGAATAGTCCCGGTAGGGGTCCGGCGTGAAGCCCGGGTATGGCAGGAATACGCTCGACGTCCACTCCCATGCGTTGCCGGCCATCTGGCGACAGCCGTCGGGGGTGTCACCGCCCGGCAGGTCGTCGACAGCGACCGGTCCGGAGGAAGCGCCCGGATACCAGAACGCGGCGCGAGACGAATCGGGATCGGCGTCTCCCCAGGGATGGCGCCGCCGCGCCGCCCTGCCCGCGACCGCCGAGGCGGCGAACTCCCATTCGATCTCGCTGGGCAGCCGCCGGCCGGCCCAGCGGCACCAGGCATCGGCCTCGTGGGCATTAACGTGGAGCATCGGCCCGCCGGTGGGCAGTGGCATCCAGGCATCGTGCCAGCGCACCTCCCAGCCCTGCACCGCCAGCATCGGGCGCCAGTAGCACGGGCCGCGGGCGTCGGCCGCCGTGCGCCACGCCCAGCCCTCGTCGCTCCACCAGCGGCGCTCGGCATAGCCTCCGTCGTCCACGAAGGCGGCGAACTCGCCAGCCGAGGTCGACAGGCGGGCCATTGCGAACGGCTCGACGGTGACCGGCCGGGCCAGCTTCTCGTTGTCGAAGGAGAAACCGTCCGACGGTCGCGCCCCGAGCAGGAAGTCGCCACCGGCGAACTCGGCGTCGCCCATCGGCGGTACGGCACCGGTAGCCGAGCCAGCCAGCGGCGTCCGGCCATCGGGCGGCGAGGGCCATCCGAGGGTCTGTCGGCCCCAGGTGAACGCCTCGGCATGCATCTGTTCGTGCTGGGCACACACAGTCGCATGGAAGGCCAGACCGTGCATGCCAGGCCTGTCTGGCGCGCTGCCGCTGTCGACCCGGTACAGGCGGTCGACCACTCGCTCCAGAACCTGCGCCAGATAGGCACGAGTCGCATCGGGCCCGGGCAGCGGAAGATCCCAGCGGGTGGCATGCGGCACCGCCGACGAGTCATAGAGCGCGTCCGCCCCTTGCAGCAGCGACGGACCGAGCGAACCGTCCGGCCGCAGCCGGAGCATCCAGCGCTCCTGGAACCAGCCGATATGGCCGGTCTCCCACAGCGGCGGATTGACGATGGGCAGCCGCGGACCGAGCAGCGCGTCATCTGGCAGCGTGTCGAACAGTGCCAGGGTACGTCGGCGCGCAGTGTGCAGCGCCTGCACCAGCCCGGCCGGATCCCCGACCTCGCCCGGGGGCGGCGAACCGGCCGTGGCTGCCGCCGTCCGCGGCGCCTGCGCGCTGTGCTCGGTGTGCATGCTGCAGCCTCCATCGACGCCGACGGCCGGTGCATCCGGCGCGGTCCCTTTAGACTCGCGAGTCTACGCGTTTGCCACGCCGCCCTGACCATGCAGATCGCCCTCGTCACGCCCGCCCCACCCGCCTCCCGCGCCGGCAACCGCAACACCGCGCTGCGCTGGGCGCGCCTGCTGCGCCAGCTCGGCCACCGCGTGCGCATCTGCACCGAATGGCAGCC
>CANHBC010000026.1 GCA_947458835.1 Betaproteobacteria bacterium
CCAGCGGCGCAGCGCCGGTCGTGCCACCGGTCGTCGCGGGGCGTGGCGTGCCGGCCGGGACCGGTGGCGTCCCCGGCGCCGCAGCCGACTCGGCGGTGATAGCCCGCTCGGTCTTGCGGTTGAGCACGATGATGCTGATCCTGCGGTTGACCGCATCCTGCGGAGCGGCACCCGGGAAGCCGACGGCGGAGGCCAGCCCGACCACTCGCAGGACCTTGGTTTCGGCCATGCCCCCGGAGATCATCTCGCGCCGGGCGGCATTGGCGCGTTCCGCGGACAGTTCCCAGTTGCTGAATCCGCGGTCGCCGCTGCCGAACGCAGCCGCATCGGTGTGGCCGGACAGGCTCACCCGGTTCGGCACGTCGTTCAGGATGGTCCCGATCTCGCGCAGCAGGTCGCGAGTGTATTTCGCCAGACTGCTGCTGCCGGTCGGGAACATCGGCCGGTTCTGCTCGTCGACGATCTGGATGCGCAGCCCTTCCGGCGTCAGGTCGACCAGGATCTGCTTGCGGAACGGCGCGAGCTGGGGGTTGGCCTCGATCGCCTTCTCGACCTTCTCCTTCAGTTCGGCGAGGCGTGCGGCCTCGCGCGCCTCCATCTCGGCCTCGAGTTCGCGCTCATCCATCTTGCGCGACTCGGACTCGCCCTTGTGCACCTGACCCGCGCGGGCGGTGAGGTCGGTGCCGCCGCCGGGAATCACGCTCCTCGCCTCGCCGGTCGACGAGCCGCCCATCAGCGCGGTGCGCAGCGGCGTGTTGAAGTACTCGGAGATGCCCTTCAGGTCGCCCTTGCTGACCGAGCCGAGCAGCCACATCAGCAGGAAGAACGCCATCATCGCGGTGACGAAGTCGGCATATGCGATCTTCCACGCGCCGCCGTGCTTTCCGTGGCCACCCTTCTTGATGCGCTTGACGATGATCGGGCGCTGCGCTTCTTCAGCCATGTGCGGTTCCGGCGGTTCGGGTGGAGCTTCGCCCGGGCATCACTTGCCCTTGCGCTGCTTCACTTCCTCCTCGAGTTCGCTGAAGCTCGGCCGCTCGGTCGAGTACAGCACCTTGCGCCCGAACTCCACGGCCACCTGGGGCGGATAGCCGTTCAGGCTGGCGAGCAGGGTCACCTTGATGCACTGGAGCATCTTGGTCTGCTCGGACAGCTTCTGCTCGAGCAGGCTCGACAGCGGACCCACGAACCCGTAGGCCAGCAGGATGCCGAGGAAGGTGCCGACCAGCGCCGCGCCGATCTTCGCGCCGAGGACCTCGGGCGGCGCGCCGACAGAGCTCATGGTCTTCACCACGCCCATCACCGCGGCCACGATGCCGAACGCCGGCAGTCCATCACCCACGCGCGAGACCGCGCCAATCGGCGCCTCGCCCTCGTGGTGGTGCGTCTCGATCTCGTTGTCCATCAGGTTCTCGATCTCGAACGCGTTCAGGTTCCCGCCGACCATCAGGCGCAGGTAGTCGATCAGGAAGTCCATCGCATGGTGGTCCTCGAGGATCATCGGGTACTTGGTGAAGATCGGCGACTGGTCCGGCGTTTCAACGTCGGACTCGATCGACATCAGCCCCTCCTTGCGCACCTTGGCCAACAGGTCGTACAGCAGCGACAGCAGTTCCAGGTACATCGCCTTGGTGTACTTCGATCCCTTGAAGCACGAGGGCAGCGTGGCGAAGGTCGCCTTGATCACCTTGGACGAATTGGCTACCAGGAAGGCGAAGAACGCAGCGCCGCCGATGATCACGAGTTCAGCCGGTTGCCAGAGCGGGCCGAGCTTGCCCCCGGCGAGCATGTAGCCGCCGAGCACCATCACCGTTACCCCGACCCAGCCGACAATGACCAGCATGCGCGCCCCGCCTCGTCCGATGGCCGCGCCCGTCGCCCGGGATCCCGGGTGCGCGCGACCCTCCCTTAACGGACGCATCCGGATCGACTTGAGCCACCCGGAGGGACCGCCCGCGTGGCGCGCGACCGCCTCGAGCGTCGGTCAGCCGGGACGGAACAGGTCGGCGGCGCTGGCCACCGGTGCGAACGAGCGCCGGTGCACCGCGCACGGCCCGAGCCGGGCCAGCGCCGCGAAGTGCTCGCGGGTCGGGTAGCCCATGTGCCGCTCGAAGCCGTAGCCGGGGTACTCCAGCGCGAGTTCGCGCATGCGCGCATCGCGCGCGGTCTTGGCCAGGATGGAGGCGGCGGAGATCTCGGCCACGCGGGCATCTCCTCCGACCACCGCGCGCAGGGCGAAGCCATGCCCGTCGAGATCGGGCAGCTGGTTGCCATCGACCCATACGGCCTGGGGCTGCGGCTGCAGCGCAAGCACTGCCCGGCGCATCGCCAGCAGGCTGGCGCGCAGGATATTCAAGGCGTCGATCTCGGCCGGCTCGACCGCGACCACCGACCAGCACAGTGCACACTCGCGAATCTGCAGCGCCAGCGACTCCCGACGCGCCGGGGACAGCACCTTCGAATCGGCTAGCCCGGCGATCGGCTGGCGCGGATCGAGCACCACCGCGGCCGCATGGACCGGCCCGGCGAGCGGGCCGCGTCCCGCCTCGTCCACGCCGCACAGCCCCGGCGGCAGCGGGCCCAGCGGAGCTGTCCGTGCGCAGGCACGCACCAGCGCAGCGCCCGCGGGCGCATCACCGCTACGCGGAACGCGTGGCACCCCGGCCCTCCAGCACCTCGAGCACGGCGTCGGACGTGCGTTCGGCACTGCCCTGGCGCAGCTCGTGGTGCATCTGCCCGAACAGCTCGGACAGTCGGCTGCGGACCGGCGCATCGCCGACCAGGTTGGCCAGCGCCTGCGCGAGGTTGTCCGGGGTGGCATGTTCCTGGATCAGTTCCGGCACCACGAATCGCCCGGCCAGAATGTTCGGCAGGCCACCGTAGGGCAGATAGCCCTTGCCGCGCATCAGGCGCCAGGACCAGTCGGCCATCCGGTAGGTGATCACCATCGGGCATCTCAGGAGCGCGGCTTCCAGCGTCGCGGTACCGGAGGCCACCAGCGCCGCGTCGGCCGCGGTCAGCGCAGCATGCGCATGGCCGAACAGGATATGTACCGGCAGGTCCTGTGCATCGCGGTCGTACAGCGCCCGCTCGAACCGTGTACGCGTCTCACGGCTGACCAGCGGGACCAGGAACTGCACGTCCGGCACGCGCGCATGCACGCGGCGCGCCGTCTCGACGAACAGGTCTGCCATGTACTCGAGTTCGCCGTCGCGGCTGCCCGGCAGCAGCGCGACCACCGGGCCTGCAGCCGGCAGGCGCAGCCGCTCGCGGGTACCCGCGCGATCCGGATATTCGGGCAGCAGGTCCGCCAGCGGGTGGCCGACATAGGTCACCGGCACGCCGTGCGCCTCGAGCAGCGGCTTCTCGAACGGAAACAGTGCGAGCACCCTGTCGGCCGCCTCCTTCAGCAGCCTCACCCGCCCTCCGCGCCACGCCCAGATCGACGGGCAGACGTGGTGGATCGTACGCACGCCGCGCGCACGCAACCGTCGCTCGACCTCCAGGTTGAAGTCGGGGGCGTCGATGCCGATGAACAGGTCGGGTTTATCCTGCGACAGGCGGGCGACCAGCCGCCGCCGCACGGCGAGGATCTCGCGATAGCGGCGAAGCACCTCGACATAGCCGCGCACCGCGAGGGTCTCCATCGGGTGCCAGCAGTCCAGCCCGGCGGCTCGCATCTTCGGGCCACCGATACCGCAGAACGCGATGCCCGGCCGGCGCGCACGCACCGCCGCCATCAGTTCCGCGCCAAGCAGGTCCCCCGAAGGTTCGCCCGCGACCAGCGCGACCGTCGTCAACGCGCGAGCCCGCGCCGCTGGGTCGCGATGAAGCCGGTCAGCAGCTCAAGCAGCGGCACCTCCGCCGCCTGCCGTTCGAGTTCCGCCCGCGCGGCCGCCAGCGGCAGCCCTGAGCGGTACAGCGTGCGGTAGGCATGCTTGACCGCCTGCACGGTCGCCGCATCGTAGCCACGCCGGCGCAGGCCCTCACCGTTGATCCCCTTGGGCGCAGCCGGGTTGCCGGCCGCCATCACGAACGGTGCGATGTCCTGCAGCACCACGCTGCCGACCGAGGTGATGCAGTGCGCCCCGATGCTGCAGAACTGGTGCACCCCAGTGAAGCCGCCAAGGATCGCATGGTCGCCGATCGACACGTGGCCGGCGAGCTGACTGCTGTTGGCGATGATCACCTGGTCACCGACAGCGCAGTCGTGCGCCACGTGCACGTAGGCCATGATCCAGTTGTCGCTGCCGATGCGGGTGACGCCGCCATCCTGCACCGTTCCGCAGTTGAAGGTGCAGAACTCGCGGATCGTGTTCCGGTCGCCGATCACCAGCCGCGTCGGCTCGCCGGCGTACTTCTTGTCCTGCGGCACCTCGCCGATCGAGCAGAACTGGAAGATCCGGTTGCCGGCGCCGATCTCGGTGAGGCCGCGCACCACGCAGTGCGGTCCGATGATCGAACCCGCCCCGACCTTCACGCCAGACCCGACCAGCGTGTAGGCGCCGACCTCCACGTCGTCGGCCAGTTCCGCGCCCGGTTCGATGATCGCGGTCGGATGGATGCGTATGCTCATCTCCGGCTCCCGTCGCAGGTCAGGCGATCGCCCGCCGTACACAGGTGATCTCGCACTCTGCGGTGAGCTGCCCGTCGACGCGCGCAACGCCCTTGAACTTGTACACGTCGCGCATGTGCCGGGACAGTTCCACCTCGAGCTGGAGCTGGTCGCCGGCATGGACCGGCCGCTTGAAACGCGCGCCGTCAACGCCGGCCAGGTAGTAGACCGAACCGTCGTCGGGTCGTGCATCGACGGTCTTGAACGACAGGATGGCAGCGGCCTGTGCGAGGCTCTCGATGATCAGCACGCCAGGCATCACCGGGTGGTGCGGGAAATGGCCGGGAAAGAACGGCTCGTTGATCGATACGTTCTTCAGCGCACGGATACGCACGCCCGGCTCGCATTCGAGCACCCGGTCGACCAGCAGGAACGGGTATCGGTGCGGCAGGTATTGCAGGATCTGGTGGATGTCCATCGGTTCGGTCACTTCATTCCCCCTCGCTTGCCGTGCTTGCGGGCCGCTGGCCGGGCCCCGCGCCTGCATCGAGCGCGGCCATCCGCGCCTCGAGCGTCCTGATGCGGTCGGCCATCCGCGCCAGCTGCCTTACCTGTGCCGCGTTCTCGAGCCAGCGCTCGTGTGGCTGTGGCGGCATGTAGCCGGTCACCTTGCCCGGCTCGCGGATGGACCGCGTGACCAGCGTGAACGGCGACACCTCCACGCCGTCGGCGATCTCGAGGTGACCGAGTATGCCTGCTGCACCGCCGATCCGGCAGCCGGTACCGATGCGCGCGCTGCCGGCGATGCCCACGCATCCCGCGATGACGCTGAACGGGCCGATACGCACGTTGTGGCCCACCTGCACGAGGTTGTCGATCTTGCAGCCTTCGCCGACCACGGTATCGTCGAGCGCGCCGCGATCGATCGTGGTGTTCGCACCGATCTCGACGTCGTCGCCGATCACCACCGCGCCCACCTGCGGGATCTTCACCCAGCGGCCCTGGTCGGGCGCGAAGCCGAACCCGTCCGCGCCGATCACCGCACCTGGATGCAGCAGGCAGCGTTCACCGATCCGGCACCCGGTGCACACAGTGACGTTCGCCACCAGGATCGTGCCGCCACCGATGGTCGCCCCAGCCAGCACGTGGCAGCCAGGGCCGATCGACGCGCCTGCCTCCACCGTCGCACCGGCACCGATCGAGGCTCCCGGACCGACTGCGGCCGAAGGGTCGACCCGTGCGGAGGCGTCGATGATCGCCGTCGGGTGTACGCCGGCCACCACCGGCGGCGGTGGATGCAGGTGCTGCACCACGCGCGCGTAGTAGGCGTAGGGATTGCGGGCGACGATGCGCGGCAGCGCCGTGGCGTCGCGCTCCGACTCGCCGAGGATGACGGCGCTGGCCCGGGTGATGCCCAGTTGCGCCCGGTAACGCGGATTGGCGAGGAAGCCGATCGCGCCCTCGCGGGCCTCGGCCAGCGAGCCGACCGAATCGATCAGCGGATCGCCACCCAGCTGCTCGCCTCCGAGCACCGAAACGATGTCCGACAGTCTATGCGCCATCGGTCAGGACAGGGGTCCGGTACGCCCGGAACGTTCGGCCGCTACTTGTCCGAAGCCGCCAGAGCCTTCAGGACCTTTTCGGTGATGTCGATGCGCGGGCTGCGGTAGACCGCCTCCTGGAACACCAGGTCGAGCTTGTCGGCCTCGGCGATCCGCTTGATCACCGTGTTCACGCGCTCGAGCACGCCCGCCATCTCCTCGTTGCGGCGGATGTTCAGGTCTTCCCGGAACTCGCGCTGCAGCCGCTGGAACTGCTGGGTCAGTCGGGCGAGCTCCTGCTCGCGCTTGTTGCGCTCGGACTCGGAGAGCGTGAGGCCTTCCTTCTCGAGCGAAAGCTGAAGGTCCTTGGCCCGCGCCGCGAGCCGCTGCAGTTCCTGGTCGCGCGGGGCGAAATCCTTCTCGAGCCGCTTCTGCGCGCGCACTGCCGGCGCCGCCTCGCGGAGGATGCGCTCGGTATCCACGAACCCGATGCGGATGTCGGACGCCTGCGCCCAGACGCCCGCACTTGCGGCGAGCGCCGCGACCAGGCCGACCGCCAACCAGAACCTTCGAACCATCCCCGCCCCCGAATGAACGACCGGTGCGCAATGCACCCCACCTGCAATCATACCACCGGTCAGAACGCGGTCCCGAAGGTAAACTGGAAGCGTTGCAGGCGATCGGTGCTCTCGGCGTTCAGCGGCTGCGCCGCGCTCAGCTTGAGCGGTCCGAACGGCGAGATCCAGGTGACCGCGAGGCCGGTGGAGTAGCGCATGTAACGCGTGCTGAACGACTCGTCGGCGTAGCCGCCGTCGACGAAGGTGCTCAGCCGAACCGAGCGGTCATTGCGCAGACCCGGGAACGGGAACAGCAGTTCGACGTTGCCCACCATCTTGTGCGAACCGCCGAGCGCGGTGTTATCCGTGTCGCGCGGACCCACCGCCCCGGTGGAGAAGCCGCGCACCGAGTTGATGCCGCCCACGTAGTAGTTGCGGTAGAACGGCAGCGGCTTGCCGCCCATGCCATGCCCGTAGCCGATATCACCGGTGAGCTGCAGCGTGATGTCACGCGTGAGCGGCATGAAGTACTGGCCGACGTAGTTCAGGCGGTAGTACTCGAGGTCGCTGCCGGGTATGGTCACCTCGGCGAACGCCCGCTGGAAGGTGCCTCGGGTCGTGTAGATGCGGCTGTTCCGGCGGTCGATCGCAAAACCCACGGTCGTGAACAGAGCCTGATTCGAGGAACCGAATGTGTTGACGAAATCGATGTAACGCTGCGGGCTGTCGGCATACGTGGTGATGTCGGTCTGCTCCGCCGTCAGGCCGACGTTCACGGTGATGTCGTCGGTGACCGGGATGCCCAGCCGTACCCCGGTACCGAGCGTCTTGGTGACGTAGTTGCCCAGGCCAAGCACCGACGGGTCGAAGGTGCGGCGGTACACGTCGAAGCCGGCACTGATACCGTCGGATGTGAAGTAGGGGTTGGTGAAAGACATCGACGCGGTGCGGTTCACGCGTCCGCTGTTGAGCTGCACCGCCAGCGCATTGCCGCTGCCGAAGATGTTGTTCTGCGATACCGAACCCTGAAGGATCAGGCCGTCGCCGCTGGCAAACCCAGCGCCGAACAGCAGGTTGCCGGTGGAGCGTTCGACCACCGACACGTTCACGTCGACCTGGTCATTCGCCCCGGCCACCGCGGGCGTCTCGATGTTCACCTCGGAGAAGTAGCCAAGACGGTCTACGCGGCGACGCGACCGGTTCAGCGCCTCGGCGTTGTACCAGCCGCCCTCGAACTGGCGCATCTCGCGGCGGATAACCTCGTCGCGCGTACGGGTGTTGCCGGCGATATTCACCCGGCGGACGTAGACGCGCCGGCCGGGGTCGACGAAGAAGGTGAACGAGGCGGTTCGCTTCGCCTTGTCGATCTCGGGCACGGCATTGACGTTGGCGAACGCATAGCCTTCGTCGCCGAGCCGCTCGGTCATCGCCTTCGTGGATTCGGTCAGGCGCTCGCGCGAGAAGGTCTCGCCGGGTTGGATGCGCAGCAGCCGGCGCAGTTCCGCCTCGGGCAGCAGCATGTCGCCACCGAAGCGCACATCGGACACCGTGTAGCGCTCGCCCTCGCTGAGGTTGATCGTGATGAAGATGTCGCGGCGGTCCGGCGTGATCTGGACCTGCGTCGACTCGATGCTGAACTCGAGGTATCCGCGGTTCTGGTAGAACGAACGGATGGTCTCGATATCGGCGGACAGCCGGTCGCGCGAGTACTGGTCCAGCTTGCTGTACCAGGTCAGCCAGCCCGGCGTGCGCTGGGTCATCAGGCCGAGCAGCTGGCTCTCGGTGAAGGCCTTGTTGCCGACGATGTTGATCTGCCGGATGCGCGCGACCTCACCCTCGCTGATCTGGAACGAGATGCCGACGCGGTTGCGCTCGAGCGGGGTGACAGTGGTCTGGACCTGGGCCGCATAGCGGCCGCGGTTGATGTACTGGCGCTTGATCTCCTGCTCGGCGCGCTCGAGCTGCGCCTTGTCGAAGATGCGCCCGTCCGCCAGGCCGATGCCGCGCAATGCCGCGCGCAGCTGGTCGGCACTGAACTCCTTCGAGCCGCTGATCTCGACCGACGCGATCGCCGGGCGTTCCTGCACCGTGACGATCAGCACCTCGCCGGCGACCTCGAGCCGCACGTCGGTGAAGAAACCGGTGGCATACAGCGCGCGGATCGCCTGCGCCGCGGCCTCCTCGGTCATCCGTTCGCCGACCTTCACCGGCAGGTAGCCGAAGATGGTGCCGGGCTCGGTGCGCTGCAGGCCCTCGACGCGGATGTCGCGGACGGTAAACGGATCGAACGCGGAACTCGCCTGGGCCCAGCACAGGGCGAGCCCAACCACCAGATGTCTTGCGCGCAGCATGTATTAGCAGGAGTTTGGGCAATCGCCGGCAGCGCGCTGCCGGCCGACCCGATGGGGAGGATCGACCCGGATTAACCGCCGATCAGGCGGTGGATGTCATTGAAGATCGCGAACGCCATGAGGACAAACAGCACGCCCATGCCGACCTGCTGGCCGATGGCCATCGCCCGCTCCGAGACCGGGCGTCGCGCCACGACTTCGACTGCATAGTACATCAGGTGCCCGCCATCGAGCATCGGGATCGGCAGCAGGTTGAGCACGCCGAGGCTGATGCTGATGAGCGCGATGAACGTGAGATAGGCGATCCATCCGACCTGCACCGACTGGCCGGCGTAGTCGGCGATGGTGATCGGACCGGAGAGGTTCTTCAGCGAGACCTGACCGATGAGCATCCGGCCGAGCATCTGAAGGCTGAGCACCGAGGTGTCCCAGGTCTTCGCGATGGCTGCACCGAGGCTCTCCAGCGGTCCGTGGCGCACATCGACCATCATCCGCTCGACCTCGGCCGGATCGACCTTCGGGCCGATGCCGACCCGGCCGATCACCTGGCCGGCCTCCTCGGCCGACTCCGGCACCAGCCGCAGCGTGGGCACGGCCCTGCCCTCGCGATCGACCTCCACCTCGAGCGACCTGCCCGGGCTGGTGCGGATCAACCGGACCAGCGACTCCCAGTCATCGATCCTGCGGCCGTCGATCGACAGGATCCGGTCGCCGGCGAGCAGGCCGGCGCGGTCGGCGACGCTGCCGGGCACGACACGTCCGATCACCGCCTCGAACCGGGGCTGCGCGACCGCAAGCCCGATGTGCGTCAGGAAGTTCTCCTCGAGCTGCGCCGCGGTGACGCCCGACAGGTCGAGTTCGCGGACTTGCTCGCGCCCCCCCGCGTCGACCACGTCGATGCGCACCTGCGTCCGGTCCACGCCATGCTGCAGCAGTCGCCAGCGTGCGTCCTGCCACTGCAGCACCGGCTCGCCGCCGACCGAACGCAGCGTGTCGCCGGCCCGGAAACCGGCGTCGGCGGCGACCGACCCGGGGGGCGGCTCGGCCAGGACCGGCTTCATCCCGGGGATGCCGTGCACGAACAGGCCCCAATAGAGCAGTATCGCGAGCAGGAAGTTGGCCACCGGACCGGCCGCGACGATTGCGATGCGCTTCCAGACCGACTGTCGGTTGAAGGCGCGCGGGAGGTCCTCGGCGGCGACGTCACCCTCGCGCTCGTCGAGCATCTTCACGTACCCGCCCAGCGGGATCGCCCCGACCACCCATTCGGTGCGGTCACGGCCGAGCACCCGGCACACCAGTGGCCGCCCGAACCCCACGGAGAAGCGCAGCACCTTGACGCCGCACCAGCGCGCGACCGCGTAGTGTCCGAACTCGTGCACGACGATCAGGACGCCAAGCGCTACGATAAAGGCGGCGATCGTGGTCAGCATGGCAGGCGGCGCTTCCGGGGCAGGCAGTTGGAACCGGTTGATACTAGCAGGCGCACCGCCCGATCGCCGTCCTGGCCGCGCGTCGAGCGGCCGCGTCGGCGACCAGGACGCCCTCGACCGATCCGGCGTCGCCCGGCAGCGACTGGGCGAGCACGTCCTCGATCACACGGGCGATGTCGCCAAAGCGCAGCCGCCGGTCGAGGAACGCCTCGACCGCAACCTCGTTCGCGGCGTTGAGCACGGCGCTCGCAGTCCCGCCGGCGGCCAGCGCTGCCCAGGCCAGAGGCAGGCAGGGGAAGCGCTGCGGGTCGGGCGCCTCGAACTCCAGGCGGCCGGTCTTGAGCAGGTCGAGGAACGCTACCCCGGCGTCGATCCGGGACGGGAATCCCAGCCCGTAGGCGATCGGGGTGCGCATGTCGGGCTGGCCGAGCTGTGCAAGCACCGACCCGTCGCAGTACTCGACCATCGAGTGCACCACGCTCTGCGGATGCACCAGCACCTCGATCTCGGCGGGCGCAGCACCGAACAGCCAGTGTGCCTCGATCACCTCGAGCGCCTTGTTCATCATCGTGGCGGAGTCCACCGAGATTTTCCGGCCCATCACCCAGTTCGGGTGGCGGCAGGCCTCCTCGGGCGTCGCCTCGGCCACCGAAGCCGGGGAGCGCGTGCGGAAAGGTCCGCCGGAGGCCGTCAGGAGGAGCCGGCGCACGCCTGCCTCGCCCAGGTCGCCTGCGAAGTCTCGCGGCAGGCACTGGAAGATCGCGTTGTGCTCGCTGTCGATCGGTACCAGCGACGCGCCATAGCGCCGCAGTTCGCCGATGAACAGACCACCGGTCATCACCAGAGCTTCCTTATTGGCAAGCAGCACGCGCTTGCCGTGCCGCGCCGCCTCGAGCGTCGGCATGAGGCCGGCGGCACCGACGATCGCCGCCATCACCAGGTCGGCGTCGGGGTGGCCGGCGGCAGCGATGCAAGCCTGCGGCCCGGCGGCGACCTCGGTGTCCACGCCGCGCTCGCGCAGCCGGCGGCCGAGCGCCTCGGCCGCAGCCGGATCGGCGAGCACTGCAAGCCTGGGACGGAACTCGAGGCACTGCTCGTACAGGCGATCGACCTGGGTCGCAGCGGTCAGCGCCACCACCTCGAATCGGCCGGGATGCCGGCGAACGATATCGAGCGTGTTCACGCCGATCGTGCCGGTGGCACCAAGCACGGTCAGGCCGGCGGGTCGTACAGGAGTGTGGCTGTTCATCACATCACCGCATGGAAAGGTACATCGCGAGCGCCGCCACCGGGAGGGTGGAAGTCAGCCCGTCGATGCGGTCGAGTACGCCGCCATGGCCGGGCAACAGCGTGCCGCTGTCCTTTGCGCCGGCCTGGCGCTTGACCAGGGATTCGAACAGGTCGCCCAGCACGCTGAGCGCGGTCAGCGTCAGCGCCAGCACCCATCCGGCCGCGCCGGACAGGGGACCACCAGCCGCTGCGCCGCTCCATTGCAGAACGAACAGGTACAGCGCGACGCCGGCCACGCCGCCGGCCACGCCTTCCCAGGTCTTGCCCGGACTGATCGACGGCGCGAGCTTGTTCAGACCGAAGGTGCGACCGGCGAAGTAGGCGCCGGTGTCAGCGATCCAGACGATGGCCAGCAGCGACAGCAGCACCCACGGCGTCTGGCCGAGCCAGGCGAGCGCTGCCCCGGCCGGGGCGAGCACCAGCCAGCCCATCGGCATCGATGCCCTGCGTACGGCAGCGGCGCGAGCCAGCAGCGCAGGGACCAGCATCGCCCAGGCGACGCCGGCTGCCGCCCACGCTGCCGCCGTCCATGCGAGCGGCAAACCGGCCAGCGGTGCGCACACCGATGCCGCGACCAGTGCACAGAAGGCGACCCGGGCCCCGCCGGCCAGCCCGGTGAGCCTGGCCCATTCATACGCGCCCACGGTAAAGAAGGCCGAGACACCGAGCGTCCAGGCCCAGTGCGGGACCAGCCATAGCCCCGCCACGCAGCAGGCAATCAGGACCACAGCCGTCAGCACGCGCTGCTGGAGCATGTCAGCCCTGCCCCGGGTCGGCCAGGCGGGTGGTCACCGGGCGCCAGCGACCGGGGGCATCCCTGCCCGATCCGGGGCGTCGGACGACGCGCCTGGCGCGTGCGCAGCGCCAGCCTCGCGCCGGACCTGGTCGCTGGTGCGACCAAAACGCCGCTCCCGGCTGCGGAATGCATCCACCGCCGCCTGGACGTCTGCCGCCCCGAAATCGGGCCACAACGTCTCGGTGAACCAGAGTTCGGTGTAGGCGAGTTGCCAGAGCAGAAAGTTGCTGACCCGGGTCTCTCCGCCGGTACGGATGAACAGGTCGGGTTCGGGCGCGTCCGCAAGCGACAGATGAGCCGCGATTTCGTCCTCTCCGAGCGGCGTACCGGACTCCGCCCCACCACTGACGCGCACAGCCAGCGCGCGGTTGACCGCCTGTGTGATGTCCCAGCGCCCGCCGTAGTTGGCCGCGATGGTGAGGATCATCCGCGCGTTGCCGCGGGTAGTCGCTTCGGCATCGTCGATCAGCTTCTGCAACACCGCGTCGAAGCGGGAACGGTCGCCGACCACGCGAAAGCGCACGCCATGCTCGTGCAGGCGGGACACTTCCTGTTGGATGGCCGTGGCGAACAGTTCCATCAGCGCCGATACCTCGTCCGCCGGCCGCCGCCAGTTCTCGCTGCTGAACGCGAACAGCGTGAGGTGCTCGACTCCCAGTTCGGCGCAGGCCTGTACCGTCGCGCGCACCGCGTTCGCGCCACGACGGTGTCCGGCCACGCGAGGCAGCATGCGCTGGCGCGCCCACCGCCCGTTGCCGTCCATGATGATCGCGACATGGCGCGGCACGTTGCCGGCGGGCGAACCGGGCCCGGTCGGGACCTCGCGGCGGAACATGGCCTCAGACCGCCAGCAGTTCCGCTTCCTTGACCTGCAGCGCCTTGTCGATGTCGGCGATGAACCGGTCGGTGAGCTTCTGGACTTCGTCCTGAGCCCGCCGCTCGTCATCCTCGGCGACCTTCTTGTCCTTCAGGAGCGCCTTGAGTTCGGCATTGGAATCACGCCGGACGTTGCGTACCGCCACCTTCGCGTCCTCGCCCTCGCCGCGCACGACCTTGATCAGGTCGCGACGCCGCTCCTCGGTGAGCGACGGCATCGGCACGCGCACCAGTTCGCCTGTGGTCGACGGGTTCAGTCCGAGGTCGGAATCGCGGATGGCCTTCTCGATGGTGCTCGCCATCTTCTTCTCCCAGGGCGTCACGCCGATCGTGCGTGCGTCGATCAGCGTGATGTTCGCGACCTGGGTGATCGGCGTCGGGTTGCCGTAATAGTCGACCTGGATGTGGTCGAGGATGCCCGGGTGCGCGCGGCCGGTGCGCACCTTCGCCAGGTTCGCCTTGAGCGCCTCGACGCTCTTCGCCATTTTCTGCTCGGCGTTCTTCTTGACCTCTTGAATCATCGGCTGCTCCGCACTGATCAGGAATGGACCAGCGTGCCCTCATTGTCGCCGGAAACGACGCGCCTGAGGGCGCCCGGCTTGAAGATGCTGAACACGCGTATCGGAAGGTTCTGGTCGCGGCACAGGGTCAGCGCCGTCGCGTCCATCACCTTGAGCTGCTTGTTCACCGCCTCGTCGAAGGTCAACGAGTCGTAACGCGTCGCGGCCGGATTGAGCTGAGGGTCTTCGGTGTAGATGCCGTCGACCTTCGTTGCCTTCAGGACGACATCGACGCCCATCTCCATCCCGCGCAGCGCAGCCGCGGTGTCCGTGGTGAAGAACGGATTGCCCGTGCCGGCGGCGAAGATCACGACACGCCCCTCCTCGAGGTAGCGCATCGCCTTGCCCCGGATGTAGGGCTCGGCGACCTGCTCGACCGTCAGCGCGGACTGGACCCGTGTCTCGATACCGGCCTTGCGAAGCGCATCCTGGAGCGCCAGCGCGTTGATGATCGTCGCCAGCATGCCCATGTAGTCGGCGGTTGCCCGATCCATGCCGGCAGCACCGGGCGCGACGCCACGGAAGATGTTGCCGCCGCCGATCACCACCGCGGTCTGCACTCCGAGCCGGACCACCTCCGCGACTTCCTCGACGATGCGTGCGATCGTCGGGCGGTTGATGCCGAACTGATCCGGGCCCATCAGGGCCTCGCCGGAGAGCTTGAGCAGTATCCGACGGTAGGACGGACCGGCGGCGGCCGGCCCGCCGGTAGCTGCTGCGGGCTGCGGAGGGTGGTCGGCCATGCGCGATCAGGCTCCCTTGACTGCCGCCGCCACTTCGGCGGCGAAATCGACCTGCTTCTTCTCGATGCCCTCGCCGACCAGGAACAGCACGAAGCGGTTCACGCCCGCGCCCTTCGACTTGAGCAGCTGCTCGATGGTCTGCTTGTCGTCCTTGACGAACGGCTGACCGAGCAACGTCACTTCCTTCAGGTACTTCTGCACCGAACCTTCGACCATCTTGGCCACGATCTCGGCGGGCTTGCCCGACTCGGCGGCCTTCTGCGCAGCAATCGAGCGCTCGCGCTCGATCAGTTCGGCCGGAACCTCGTCGCGACCCAGCGCGACCGGCTTGGTCGCAGCGATGTGCATGGCGACATCCTTGGCCAGCGCATCATCGCCACCCGTCACGTCCACCACCACACCGATCTTCGCACCGCCGTGGATGTAGGTCGCGATGCGGCCCTTCGCTTCCACGCGCTCGAAGCGGCGCAGCGACAGGTTCTCGCCGATCCGGCCGACCAGTTCCGCGCGGGTTGCCTCGACGGTCGCGCCGCCGAGCGACAGTTGTGACAGCGCGGCCACGTCGGCCGGCGCCTGCTCGGCCACGAGCGCGGCGCAGTTGCGGGCGAAGGCCAGGAAATCGTCGTTCTTGGCGACGAAATCGGTCTCGCAGTTGATCTCGATGATCGCGGCCAGCTTGCCGTCGGCGGAGACATGCACGCCGACCACGCCCTCGGCGGCGACACGGCCTGCGGCCTTGGTGGCCTTGTTGCCGAGCTTCACGCGCAGGATCTCCTCGGCGCGGGCCATGTCGCCCCCCGCCTCGGTCAGCGCCTTCTTGCACTCCATCATCGGCGCGTCGGTCTTCTCGCGCAGGTCCTTCACCATGCCAGCAGTGATCTCGGCCATGGATTCATCCTTCCTTTCAGCGGGGCACCGCAGGGTGCGCCCGGACATCGAATAGATCGGTTATACCCCGGGACGGCCATGCCGCACCCGGGACTGCGGGGCTGGCGGCCCCGCCCTTCGCTGCGTCGCCGGCGATCAGGCCTGGACGACTTCCTCGCCTGCCTCGACCTCGACGAACTCGTCGCCGACGATCTCCTGGATCACCTGGCTGCGGCCCTCGAGGATCGCGTCGGCGACCCCACGTGCATACAGGCGCACTGCGCGGCTGGAATCATCGTTGCCGGGAATGACATAGTCGACGCCTTCGGGCGAGTTGTTGCTGTCGACGATCGCGATCACCGGGATCCCCAGGACCTTCGCTTCCTGGACGGCGATCTTGTGGTAACCGACGTCGATGATGAAGATCGCGTCCGGCAGCGAGGTCATGTCCTTGATGCCGCCCAGCGAGCGCTCGAGCTTCTCGAGGTCGCGCTGGAACGTCAGCGCCTCCTTCTTGGACAGCTTCTCGGCATTGCCCTCGGCCACCATGGACTCCAGGTCCTTCAGGCGCTTGATCGAGCCCTTGACCGTCTTGAAGTTGGTCAGCATGCCGCCCAGCCAGCGGTGGTCGACGTACGGCGCGCCGGCACGGGTGGCTTCCTCGCGCACGATCTCGCGCGCCTGGCGCTTGGTGCCGACGAACAGGATGCTGCCCTTGTTCGACGCGAGCTTGCGCACGAACTTCATCGCCTCGTCGTACATGACGATCGATTTTTCGAGGTTGATGATGTGGATCTTGTTCCGGTGCCCGAAGATGTAAGGTGCCATCTTGGGGTTCCAGTAACGGGTCTGGTGCCCGAAATGGACCCCGGCTTCCAGCATGGTGCGCATGGTGACTGACATCGAGTGACTCCCTAGGGTTGGTCCGCCACGCTCCGCGACTGCCTCCGCCCTGCCGGCCGGCGGCGTACTGCGCCACCCGCCACCTGCTGGACGGACACCCTGTGATCGGTGCGTGTGTGAGATTGTGAAGTTGCGTGGAACGATTGCCCGTGTCATGGCCGGCTGCTTCAACAGGCAGCAGCACCCGTCTCCGGCATGTCGGGCAACCCCCAAGGTTACCACGAGGACCGGCCACGATCCACTCTACCCGCTGGACCACCGGTCGCGCGGGCCAGCCACCCGGGAGACGGCCCGCCGCCCGGGATCGTTCCGCCCGGGATGCCTCATAATCGGGCCCAGTCAACCTGGAACAGACCCGATGCTGCAGCCGCCACCGCGCAAGTCCGCCATTCAGCCCAAGACCCCGGAAGAGATCGCCCTCATGCGGGTGGCTGGCCGGCTGGCGTCCGAGGTGCTCGACTTCATCGGTCCGCACGTCCAGCCGGGCGTGACGACCGACGAACTCGACCGCCTCTGCCACGATTACATCACCGGCGTGCAGCAGGCGATCCCGGCCCCGCTCAACTATGCGCCAGCCGGCTACGCCCCGTATCCGAAGTCGATCTGCACATCGGTCAACCACGTGGTCTGCCACGGCATTCCGGGCGACAAGAAGCTTCGCGGCGGCGATATCGTGAACCTCGACATCACGGTGATCAAGGACGGATTTCACGGCGATACCAGCCGGATGTTCACCGTCGGCGAGTCATCCATCCAGGCACGCCGGCTGTGCGAGACCACCTACGCCTGCATGTGGGCAGGCATCCGCCAGGTACGCGCCGGCGCGACGCTCGGCGACATCGGCCACGCGATCCAGACCCTGGCCGAGGGCCGTGGCTTCAGCGTGGTGCGCGAATTCTGCGGCCACGGCATCGGCCGGCGCTTCCACGAGGAGCCGCAGGTGCTGCACTACGGCCGTCCCGGCACCGGCGTGCGGCTGGAGGCGGGCATGACGTTCACCATCGAGCCGATGATCAACGCGGGGAAGGCGTCGATCCGGCAGCTCGCCGACGGCTGGACCATCGTGACCAAGGACCACAGCCTGTCGGCCCAGTGGGAGCACACCGTGCTGGTCACCGATGACGGGTTCGAGGTCCTGACCGTCTCCGCCGGCTCCCCCCAGCCGGCCTGACCCTGCACGTCCGCACCTGCGGCCGCCGCACATGACCGCCCCGACCTTGCGCGATCCTCAACCTGCCTCGACTGCCACCCGGCCTCCCGACGATCGTGCCGCCTTGACCGGCCGGCTGCGCCAGCGCCTGTCGGAGGGCCGTGCGCAACTGCGCGAACGCTACCTCGCCGGGCTGACTGCCCGACGGATGCTTCGCGGGCAGGCAAGCCTGACCGACAGCCTCCTGCGCGAGGCCTGGCGACACCTGCAGATGCCGGCTTCTGCAGCGCTGCTCGCCGTCGGTGGCTATGGCCGCGGAGAACTGTTTCCCTGGTCGGACGTGGACCTCCTGGTGCTGCTCGCCGAGGACCCCGCGCCGGAGGTCGAGGCCCGCATCGAGGAGCTGATCGGCACGCTCTGGGACATCGGCCTGGAAGTGGGTCACAGCGTGCGCACGATCGAGCAGTGCCTCGAAATCTCGGCGCGCGACGTGACCGTGCAGACCAACCTGCTCGAGTCGCGCCTGCTTTGCGGCGCCCGGGACCGCTCGGCGCTGTTCCGCGAGCGGCTCGCCGCTCAGCTCGATCCGGTGCTGTTCTGCCAGGCCAAGCAGCTCGAGCAGCATCAGCGACATACCCGCTACCAGGAGAGCGCGCACAACCTCGAGCCGAGCATCAAGGAAAGCCCGGGCGGACTGCGCGACCTGCAGACGATCCTGTGGATCGGGCGTGCGAGCCGGGCCGGGTCCGATTGGCGCCAACTGGCCGCCAACGCCCTGATCACCCCGGACGAGGCGACCTTCATCGCCCGACACGAGCGCTTCCTGAACGACCTGCGCATCCGTACCCACCTGATCGCGGGCCGCCGCGAGGACCGCCTGCTGTTCGACCTGCAGACCCGGCTCGCCGAGCAGTACGGCTTCGCGGAGACCCCTTCCAAGCGGGCCAGCGAGCAGCTGATGCAGCGGTACTACCGGACCGCGAAGTCAGTGACGCTGACCAACACCATCCTGCTGCAGAACCTGCTCGCCCGGCTGCGCCCGGGGCCATCCTCGCCGCCGGTGCCGATCGACGATCGCTTCCAGGCACGCAACGAGTTGCTCGAGGCGCGATCGCGCGACCTGTTCGACCGCGACCCGCATGCGATCCTCGCCACCTTCGTCACGCTGCAGCGCCACCCGGAACTCAAGGGCATCGAGGCCGAGACGATGCGTGCGCTCTGGCGCAGCCGAACCCGGATCGACGGCCGATTCCGGGCCGATCCGGTCAACCGGCAGCAGTTCATGCAGGTGCTGCGCGAGCCGCTCGGCGTCGTGCGGGAGGTGCGCCGGATGCACCTCTACGGCGTGCTCCGGCGATACATCCCGGCGTTCGGGCGCATCTTCGGGCAGATGCAGCACGACCTGTTCCACGTCTACACGGTGGACGAACACATCCTGCGGGTCGTGCGCAACGTGCGCCGCTTCGCGGTGCCTGAGTTCGCACACGAATACCCGCTGTGCAGCCGCCTGATCGCTGACTTCGACAGGCCGGAGCTGCTCTATGTCGCAGCGATCTTCCACGACATCGCCAAGGGGCGTGGCGGCGACCATTCGCAGCTAGGCATGGTCGATGCGCGACGCTTCTGCCGCAACCACTCGATGTCGCGCGAGGACGCCGAACTGGTCGCCTGGCTCGTACAGGCACACCTGGCGATGTCCTCGACAGCGCAGAAGCAGGACATCTCGGATCCCGATGTGGTCGCGACGTTCGGCCGGAAGGTCGGCGACCTGCGCCGACTGGTGGCGCTCTACATCCTGACCGTGGCGGATATCCGCGGCACCAGTCCGAAGGTATGGAACGGCTGGAAGGCCAAGCTGCTGGAGGACCTCTTCCTGGCCACCCGCCGCTTCCTCGATGCCGGGGCCGTCGACATCGACCACAGCCTGCAACTCCGCCAGCGCGAGGCGATCGCCAAGCTCGCGCTCTACGGACTGCCGCCGGATGCCCAGCGTCCCCTCTGGGACGAGCTGGAAAGCGCCTATTTCGTGCGCCACGACCCGCAGGAGGTGGCATGGCATGCGCGCGCGCTCGTCCATCGCGTGACCACTGCGGTGCCGGTGGTCCGCGCACGACCGGCACCGGGCGGTGGTGGCGTGCAGGTGCTGGTGTACGCGCCAGAGCAGAAGGAACTGTTCGCCCGCATGTGCGGATTCTTCGAGCGGCTGGGCTTCTCGATCGTCGATGCGAAGATCAATACCACCCGGCACCGGTATGCGCTCGATTCGTTCACGGTGCTTGACCCTGAGGATGCCGGGCGCGAGTACCGCCGCGTGATGGGCTGCATCGAGCAGGACCTGCCGGCAGCGCTGGCCTCGCACGAGCCGCTGCCCCCGCCGATCCGCGGCCGCCTGAGCCGGCAGCTGCGCCATTTCCCGATCGAACCCGAGGTCGGCATCCGGCCCGACGAGCGTGGCACCTACCAGGTGCTGTCGATCGTCGCCGGCGACCGCCCCGGCCTGCTGTACGGCGTGGCGCGCGTGCTGGTCTCGTATGAGATCAGCGTCCATACCGCACTGATCAACACCCTGGGCGAACGGGCAGAGGACACCCTGCTGATCAGCGGGCCGGTCCTGTCGAACGAGCGGGCGGTGCTGCGCCTGGAGGCCGACCTGCTGGCGGTGCTGGCGGTACGCTGAGCACGCGCTCGCGCTGCCCGGCATTGCCGCCGCCGGCATCGAGCCGGTAGAGCCAGGCCAGCAGTTCGGCCACCGCCACGTAGAGCTGCGGCGGAATGCGCTGGTCGAGGTCCACCTTCATCAGGAGGGCGACCAGTTCGGTCGACTCGTGCACGTAGACGCCGGCCTCCCGGGCGCGCTCGATGATCGTCTCGGCGATCGCCCCGCCGCCGCGAGCCACCACCCGGGGCGCGGCATCGCCGGCCCGGTAGGCCAGCGCCACGGCCAGCGGCGAGCGCGGTGGCGCCTGCCCGCCGCTCATCGCGGCTCCACGTGCAGGGCGTCGACCTTCAGACCAGCCGCGCCGAGCGCGTCGAGCAGTTGCCGCCGGGCGGCGCCGATCGCCTCGACGCGACCACCCGCCTCGGCCGCTACAGACAGCAGCAGGCGGTCGCCGCGCAGCAGCAGCCGTGCGTCGACCTGCCCCAGACTGGGCAGGTCCACCGAGACGGTGGTCGACCACTCCGACATCGTGGCGCCCTCTTCCTCTGGCTCCTCGGCGGAGCGCGCCGGGCGCTCCTGGACGGCGATGCGAACCGGCACGCCCGGCAGCACCATCCCGCTCCAGGCCGCACTGCCACCATCGAGCACGGCGAGCTGCTGCTGGACAAGGATCGTAGCGGCGGGATCGACCACGCCCGACAGCCCGCCGCCCGGCGCAGGCCATACGGCGGCCGGCGCCTCGCGCGGGCCGGTCGACGCCGGGCGCTGCGCTTCCGCACTGGCTTGGGCTGCTGCCCGGCCGGGCGAGGTCTCCGCCGCCGGCAGCGGCGGCAACCTGCCCTGGGGCTCCTGTCGCAGGGCGTCCAGGGAACGTTCACCGGCCACCCACTGCGCCTGGTGCGATTCGTAGAAGAGCCCGCTGCCGGCAAACGTGGCGGCAAGCACGCCGGCGAGTTGACCGACCAGTTCCGTCCGGCTCCCGGCCGGAGCGGCCACCAGCGGCTGGAGGGAGCGCCCGACGTGGGGCACCGCAGCCACATCCCGGCGGGCTACGCTGGCCGATGCGATGTCGGCGACCATTCGAGCCAGCGCACGTCCCTCGGCACTCACCGACACGTCGTCTGACGGGCCACCAGGCACCACCGCATCGTCCGGCACGCGTACGCCCGGCAACGCGGCAGTGCTGCCGGCGGACGCAGAGCCTGGACCGACCAGTGCCGACGGGTTGCCGACGCGGATCGGTGGATCCAGCGCGGCCATGCTCAGACCCGCGCCGCGCGCCGCCCGCGCACCGCAGGCATCGGCTTGGCGCGGCGCCCGGGGCGCCTCAATGCGGAGAGGTCGAGCGGTAGAGCGCCACGATCAGTTCGGCCTCGCCGCGCGAGATCCGGCAGTCCCCCGCGACCTCCGCGACCGCCCGCCCCTCCCGGGCCATCCGGATCGCGTGTCCGTAGGGCGTGTCCGCACCCTCCGGAAACACCGATGCTTGCGGTGCGGCCACCGGCGCCCGCGACACCTCGGCGGAATCGGCGCGGCGCGTCGTCGCCGGCTGCAGGCCAGACGCGCCGTCCGACTCGAGCTGCTCGAGTCGGATGCGCAACCGAGACGACTCGGTGCGCAGCGCCTCGATCTGCGCCCGCAGTTCGGCCAGCGCCTGCGCCTGGGCGTGCGCCTGCGCGCCGCGCTGCCAGCGCCGCCAGCCGGCGTTGCCGCCGCCCCGCAGCAGCAGCAGCATCTCGGCGACGTAGACCGCGAGCACCGCCGCAAGCACCAGCAGCAGCTCGCGCCAGGTGATGATGATCGAGTCCATCCGCGGTCAATCCGCAAGGTTCAAGACGAGTCATCTTGCTACCCCGATCCGTCGCAGTCAACGTCCACCGTGCCCGACGGCGATCAGCGTCCCGAGTAGGTGCGCTGCAGCCTGTGGCTGGTGTCCACCGAAACCAGTACCTGGCGCAGCTCGGCCATCCAGTCCTGCGTCAGCGTAGTGATCTCTTCGTCAAAGCCGATCATCCGCTCCAGGATGCGCCGCTTGCGCTCGCGCGCGACCGGATCGCGGCCGGGTTCGCGATCCTGGCGACCGATCGCCGCCAGCACCTCGCCCCGGGCCTTCTCGAGTTCGACCAGCTGGTCCCACTGTGCCGATCTCGCGCAGGCGAGCATGCGTTCGGTCAGTTCGAGGGCGGCCTCGTAGGTGTGCAACGCGGACATGGACGCGCGTTGGAGCCGTTGCGCGGGATCAGGCGGCGCCGAAGGAGACGCTCGCGCGGGTACCGGAGGCCACCGCCTCGCTGGCTGCCGGCAGGACCGCACGAGCGACCGGCCGCGCCGACAGCAGTTGCCAGGCGTCGCGCAGCTCTTGCGCCAGGCGGGCCACCTCGCAGAGGTGGGTCGCATCGTTCTGGAGGTTGCCCAGCATGAGGCGCGTGATCATGTATTCGTAGAGCGCAGCGAGGTTGTTCGCGATCTCGCCGCCGCGCTCGATGTCGAGCGCCGGCATCAGGCCCTCGGTGACGATCGCCAGGGCTCGCGAGATGGCCTCGCCCTTCTCCGCGATGCGACCCTCGGCCATGGCGAACCGGGCCCGGTGCAGCGACTCGAGCAGACCATCATGCAGCATGAGAATCAGCTGCTCGGGCGATGCGTCGGCGATCGTGGTCTCGAGTCCGGTGGCAGCGTAGGCGCGGCTGGCTAGGAACGGGTTGGCTGGCATCGATGGTTTCCCGGTGAGTGTCGGAGCTGTCCACCCACCATCGGCAGAATGTTCCGGAAATGAAGAGGCATTTCGCAGAGCGTGGGCCCGATCACTGCCGGTTCAGCGCGGCAAGCTGCTGGGTCAGGAAGTCGCTCGTCTGCGAGAGGTTGCTGATCAGGGTATCCAGCGAGGAGAACTGCGCGCGATAGCGCTTCTCGACGTCTTCCAGGCGGCGCTGCAGGGACGTGCGCTGGTCGGCGATCACCGACACCGAGCGGCTGATTCCCTGCGTGCGGCCGGCCACGGCACCGTCGGCCCCGAGCTGGGCGCTTGCGAAGCCGGAGAGCAGCGAGGCGTAACCCACGGTGTAGTCGACCGATCCGCGCGGACCGGTGCTGCCGCCCTGCACCCGCATGGACAGACCGGCAGCCGAGCTCAGCGTCTGCCCGTTACCGGTCGCCGCCACGCCGTCGATGAGACCGGCCACGTCGGAGCCATCGGCCTGGACCGGACTCGCACCGAACAGGCTTCCCAGCGCATTTCCGCCGGACAGCACGACCTTCGATGCGTTGCCATGGCTGCTGGAGGTGACGCTCAGCACGCCGCCCGACTCGGTCACCAGAACGCCGCGCCCGGCGGCCACCATGGCACTCGCGCCGTTGATCCGCCCCTGCAGCTCAGCGGCCAGCGCCGCTGCATCCGGATAGGTGCCCGCGCCGAGGGTCACGCTGATCGCCGTGCCGTCGACGCTGATGTCCAGCGTATCGTCCACTCCGGCGGTGACTGCCAGCCCCGCCGCCGCGCTGCCGTTGGCCGACCCGCGGGTGGCGAGCTGCGTCACGTCCAGTGCGTAGGTGCCCGCCGGCACGCCTGATCGAGCGGAAACGAACTCCACCTGAGTGTCGGATGCCTTACCCACCGGAGCGAACAGGCCCGCGACCTGGCCCGGGTTGCTCGCCATCGCCCGGTTCATCCGCGTCGTGTCGAGCGCGAGCGTCCCGTCACGCTGGAAGGCAATGCCGATGTCACTCAGGCTGCGCAGATTCGAGCCCGGGCCACCGACTGCCTGGCCGAACAACGCACGCAGCTGGTTCTGCAGCGCCCTGACGCCCGGGTCGCCGTTGAGCACCGCACCGGTCCTCGTCTCCGCGTTGTAGGCGGACAGGTCCTCAAGCGTCTTGTTCAGATCGTTGTAGGCCTTGACGAAGGCCTCCGCGGCGGACACCGCGCGCGCGGTGTCGCGCGCCACGCTGACCGTCGCTGGCGCCCCCACGTTGGTCTTCGACAGGGTCAGCGTGACGCCCTCCAGCGCGTCGGACACGACATTGGACGCCTTGGTCACTGCAATGCCGTTGATCGTGAAGTCGGCGTTGCGGGCCGCGGCAGTCTGCACGAGGTTCTGGCCGGCTGCGGGATCCTGCCCGAGCAGGCTGCCCAGCATCGCATCGCCGCCGACCGAAATCTTCATCGCACTGGCTGCACCGGTACGGTCGGAGGACAGCACGAGCCGGAACGGCGAGCTCCCTCCATCGTTCACGATGCTGGCGGTAACGCCGATGCCGGCGGCATTGATCGCATCGCGGATGCCCGCCAGCGAGGACGAGCCCGCGTCGATGGTCACCGTGCGCACGCCGCTGCCAGCGCTGCTGAACGACGCACCGGTGTACTTGCCCGACGGTACGTCGAAGACACCGCCGCTGATCGTGCCGAAATCGAAGGTCAGCGTCCCGGTGCCGATGGTGGCCGTCGCGCTCGCCTGCCCCGAAGCGACCAGTCGCTGGCTCTGCGCGAGCGCGCTCACCTCGATCGTGTAGCTACCGGCCGGCGCGCGCGCGGTGGCACCTGCAGATACGCTTGCGGCGTCCGAGCTGGTCGCCAGCGCGCCCTCGAAGCGGCTGCCCAGCGACAGCCCGCTCATCGTGGACTGGAACTGTGACAGCGCACTGCGGATCGATCCGAACGCCGAGAGCTTCGCCTGGAAGCTGGCCTCCCTGGAATCGAGCTGGGTCAGCGGACGACGCTCGATATTCATCAGCTGGGTGACGATGCCGTTCACGTCCAGCTTTGAACCCACTCCCGGCGATGCAATGGCCATTGGCCCCTCCTTGTCCCTGCAATGGATTGCGGCCGCGAGGCCGGAACCTTTAGCGGGAGGGCGAAGCGGCGTACGTCGTTGCGACCGTCAGGCCTGGCTCTTCACCAGGAGCCCCTGCATGCGGTCGAGCGCACGCGAGATCGCGAGCATTTCCTCGGATGGGATCTGGCGGATCAGTTCATTGCTCGCCGGATCGATCACCTTGATCAGCATCCGCCCCGACGACTCGTCGGCGACGAACTCGATCCTGCTCTGCAACGACTGCACCACGCGGTTGGATGCTTCCACTGCGGCCTTGACCGCCTGGGTATTCGGCTCGACGGGTGCAGCCTTCTCCGGTGCCGCCGGCGTCGCGGAAGCGCCGCGTGCCGCGGATCGCGGCAGCGGTTCCGGCGGGGCGGTACCCACGGCCGACATGGACGGCTGGATAGGCATGGCACTGTCTCCCTTGCATCGAAAGGATCCGGCCGGGCGACCGCCCGGCCGGAGGTCTCCTGCTGCAGCACTTCAACGCCTGGTGGCCGCTGAAGTGCCCGCCTGCGCCTACCGGAGCAGCGACAGGACGTTGTTCGGCAGCGCGTTGGCCTGGGCCAGGATCGCGACACCGGCCTGCTGGAGGATCTGCCCGCGGGTCAGCACGGCGGTCTCCGACGCGAAGTCCGCGTCACGGATCCGGCTGCGCGCGGAATTCAGGTTCTCCGAGGTGGTCTGCAGGTTGGCGATGGTGTTCCCGAAACGGTTCTGTACTGCACCGAGCTGCGCGCGCGCCTTGTTGATCTGGCTCAGCGCCGCGTCGATGATGCCGACGGCAGTGTTGGCGCCGGTGGAGGTCGAGATGTCCACGCTGGTCAGGTCGGCGGCGGTCGATCCCACCGCGGTATTGGCGGCCGCGGCGACCACGCCGTTCGCGGCGCTCGAGGCGACGGTGAAGCCGGCATCGGCGACGAAAGCAACCGTACCGGAGACACGGCTGGAATCGGTGCCGCCGCTGGCGAGCGTCGCCGCCGTCGTGTTGGCGCCGGTAAACGTGGCATTGCCGCCGCCGGAGTTGGTGAAGTTCTCAACCACGACGTCCTTGCCGTCGGCCTGCTTGAAGGTCAGCGTGGTACCGACCGCGTCCAGCGTGGCAGTGACGCCGGTGCGGCCCGAGACCTGGTTGATCGCGGTGACCACCGAGCTCAGGTTGCCGCCAGTCGGCACCGTCGCGTTGATCGTGGTCGCCGTACCGCCGCCGTTCAGGCTGAACGAGAGGGTGCCGACGTTGGCCACCGAAAGCGTGGCTTCCGTCGATGCACGTGCGTTTACGCCGGTCGAGCCCGACTGTGCATTCACCGCCGCGGCGATCGCCGAGGCCTGGTCGTTGGCCGCGACGGTCACGTTGGCCGAGCCGTTCGAGCCGGACACCGTGAGCGTCTGCGCCGCGATTCCGTTGCCTGCAGGCGCGGCGTTGGCTGCCGCGCTGGCACCGCCCAGACCGGTGGCGCCGGTGCCCTGGCCGTTGACGGTGTTGTTGCTCAGGTCCTTCGCGGCCGCGCCCTGGATGGACACACCGATCGTCTGGTTGGCGTCCGCGCCGACCTGGAACTGCTGGCCCTGGTAGCTGCCGTCGAGGATCTTCAGCCCGTTGAAAGTGGTCGCGTTGGCGATCCGCGTCACCTCGGTCACCAGCTGGTTAACCTCCGAGTTGAGCGACTGGCGGTCGCTGGCCGAGTTCGTCGCGTTGGCCGACTGGATCGCCAGTTCGCGGATGCGCTGCAGGATCTCGCCCGTCTGCGCCAGCGCGCCCTCGGCGGTCTGCGACAGCGAGATACCGTCATTCGCATTGCGGCGCGCCTGGTCGAGGCCACGGATCTGCGAAGTCATCCGGTCCGAGATCGCCAGACCGGCGGCGTCATCCTTCGCCGAGTTGATGCGCAGCCCGGAGGAGAGCCGCTGAAGGGCGGTCGACAGATTGCTCTGCGACGTCGACAGGTTGCGCTGCGCATTGAGCGAAGCGGTGTTGGTGTTGATGATCTGGGACATTGAAGTCTCCTGAAGTGTCCGTGGTCGTGTCAGTCAAACGCGTCGTCATTGTTTGACATCGCTCATCCCTCGCCACTTAAGGCCTTGCGAGCCGCTGTCCCCTGCATTAGCGGCCGGACCTCGAATTTCTTTAGCGAATCAGTCGCTTGAGGTGGACCCTCGACCAGGCGGCAACGCCCCCTGTCGATCGGGATTACGGCGGGTCACACAGGAACTTGAGACGCGCGAAGGCACCGCGAGGGAGCTTCTGCGCGGGACTCAACCACCGCCGACGGATCAGTCGTCCGCGAGCGACTGCCCGAGAAACAGCGCTTCGCTGAAGCCGAACTGCCGAAGGTCACGGATGCGCATCGGGTACAGCACGCCGACCAGGTGATCGCACTCGTGCTGCACGACACGCGCATGGAAACCCGACACCGTACGGTCGACGGGTTCTCCCGACGGCGTGAAGCCCCGGTAGCGCAGGTGCTGCCAGCGCGGGACCAACCCGCGCATGCCAGGGACGGAAAGACAGCCTTCCCATCCTTCCTCGATCGCATCGCCGACCGGCTCCAGCACCGGGTTGAGCAGTTCCGTGTACGGCACCGCTTCCGCATCCGGGTACCGCGGGTTGACCCCGACGCCGAAGATCACGACCTGCAGGGACACGCCGATCTGCGGCGCGGCCAGGCCTGCGCCGTCGAGCGCAGCCATGGTGTCGCGCATGTCCTGGAGCAGGTCTGCGAGTTCCGGCGTGCCGAATGCCTGGACCGGCTGTGCCCGTTGCAGCAGCAGCGGATCACCCATGCGCAGCACGTCACGAACCATGGCAGCCCACGCAACCGTCGAGGATGTGGGTCACCCGTTCCATCGCGACCGACAGCACCTTGCCGATGCCGTGCAGGTCGATCGCATGCTCGCTGTTGCCACGACCGGCAGCGAAGTTCGCCACCACCGCGAGTGCGGCATACGACAGTCCCAGTTCCCGGGCGAGTACCGCCTCGGGCATGCCGGTCATGCCCACCATGTCGCAACCGTCGCGCTCCAGGCGATCGATCTCGGCAGCGGTCTCCAGCCGCGGCCCCTGGGTCACTGCGTAGACGCCACCGTCGACCACCGCTTCGCCAGCGGCAGTCGCCGCCGCGAGCAGGCTCGCGCGGAGTTGCGGACAGTACGGCTCTGTGAAGTCGACATGCGTCACCGGCTGGTCAGGACCCTCGAAGAAGGTACCTCGCCGGCCGTGCGTGTAGTCGATGATCTGGCTCGGAACGGCGAGCGCGCCCGGCACGAGGTCGGCGCGAATGCCGCCCACGGAAGCGACCGAGATGATGGCGGTGACGTTCTCCTCGCGCAGCGCCCAGATGTTCGCGCGGTAGTTCACCTCGTGCGGCGCGATCGTGTGGCCGTGGCCGTGCCGCGGCAGGAACACGACGTCGCGCCCGCCGAGGCGACCGAAGGTCAACGCCCCGGACGGCTCGCCATACGGCGTGCGTACCACGCGCCGATGTGGTCCCTGTATCGTCCCCAGTCGGGCAAGGCCGGAACCCCCGATGATCGCGAGCATGCTGTCCAGGTCTCCGGAATTCGCGCTCAGCCGCCGAGTCCGACCGCGTAGATGCCAGGAAGGTTGCGCCACGCACCGTGTACGTCCATGCCGCAACCGAAGACGTAGCGCTCGGGCACGGTCACCCCGACGTAATCGGCACGCACCGGCTTTTCCTGCGCGAGCAGCTTCTCGCAGAGCACGGCGCTGTGGAACGCGCGCACGCCCTCGTCGATGAAGCGGTCGCGCACCGCCGCCAGCGTGCGTCCTTCGTCGAGGATGTCGTCCACCACCAGAACGGTACGGTCCTTCAACGGCACGTGCGGGGCAACCGGCCAGCGTACTTCGCCGCCAGTGGTACCGCC
>CANHBC010000027.1 GCA_947458835.1 Betaproteobacteria bacterium
ATTCCGTCGTGGTTGCCGGGCGTGGGCTGGCCGTCGGCCATCGGGTCACCGGTCCAGCCATGGCTGCGGTAGCTGAACCCGGCCGGCAGCTTGACCAGTTCCAGGCCGGTGGCCAGGTCCTTGACGGGTGCAACCGGACCATAGGGCCCCGACACCCGCCGCGAGAATCCGGCAGCGCGTGCGATGCGGGCATGCAGGGCACCGAGCGTGCCGACGAAAGGCGCCGTGGCGAGGGCGGAAGACGCCTTGAGGAACGAGCGACGGCGGATCCCGGAGTCCTGCGTCACGAAAGGCTCCTGGCTGGCTTCGATCGGGCTCGGAAGCCGACAGCGTACCCGGTACGCGCCCCGACGGTCAGTCGAATCGCCCGCGCATCCACTCGAGGTAGGCCGCCGCGCCCGGCGAACCCTCCGCCGGCGCGAACCCCGGCAGTTCCGCCGGGCTGCGCTCGACGAACGGCCCCGCCTTGGCCTCGAACACGACGGTGCCCGGCTCCAGCGACACGATCGAGTGGATCACACCGTGCGCAATGTCGATGCCGACAGCGTCACCGCCGGCGCGCAGCACCCGTTGCTCGACCACCGCCCCAGCCTCGTCGAACAGCAGCACCCCGGCCGCGCCACGCAGCACGAACAGGGTCTCGTCCTTGGTCGGATCGAGGTGGCGGTGCGGCGGCACGTACGTGCCGGGCTCGATCGCGTTGAGCAGCCGGTTGCCCGGATAGTCGTCGGTCGGGTGGAAGTTCAGGTTGCTGCGCAGGCGCGTGGAGGCCTGTGCCTGCGCGCAGAGTTCGTCGAACATCGCGACGTCGATCCAGCGTGCGCTCACCGGCCACCGCCCATCAGTAGACGATCTCCACCGCCTCCGGCCTGAGCCATTCGCCCAGCTTGCCGACGAGGTCGTCGTGCAGGTTCACGTTCCATCGTTCGCCGAGCGTGATCGGCGCGGTGGCACGACCGTTGTCGTAGAGGATCTGCACCGGGCAGGGACCCTCGCGGTAGGGCGAGAGCAGTTCGTGCAACCGGCGCACGTTAGCCTCCGGCGTCGCCGACGCGAGCTGTCCGTTGCAGTGCAGCCGCAGACCGCGCGCGAAGCGATTGCGCGCTGCGGTAAGGTCGTACACCTTGTCGGCGGAGATCCGGCGGAAGGTCTCGCCCGACTCGCCGTCGGCGCCGCCGCGGCGGATGTCGCGCACCTTGACCTCGAGTACCAGCACCGCGTCCTCGACGATCGACTTGCGGTGCTGGTCGAACAGTTCGCCATAGAGCGTGACCTCGACCGCGGCCGTGCCGTCAGAGAGCGTCACCACGATCAGCCGGTTGGAACTCTGCGTCTTGAGCTGGCGCACGGACTCGACCACGCCGGCGATCACCTGGGTCGACTGGCCGAAGCCACCGCCGTACTCACCGCCCCCGCCGCCGCCCGACGAGGGCGCCAGCGTGGCCAGCGTCGAGCGCACGAAACGGCCGATCTCGTCGCGGTAGGCCGAATACGGATGGCCGGAGAAGTAGAAGCCGAGCGCGGCTTTCTCCTCGCGCAGCTGGACCCGGCGGTCCCACACAGGCGGGTCGGGCAGCGCGACCTGCGGGCGGGCGTCGGTCTCGCTGGCGCCGAACAGGGACACCTGCTGCGCGTTGCGCTCGCGCTGCTCGGCGGCGGCGATCGCGATGCCTACCCACGAGAGCTGCCGCGCCCGGCTGTCGTCGAGCGCGTCGAACGCGCCGGCGCGCACCAGCGCCTCGATCACCCGACGGTTCACCAGCCGCTTGTCGACCCGCGCGCACAGGTCGAACACGTCGCGGAACGGGCCGTCCTTCTCGCGAGCGGCGGCGATGGCATCGATCGCCGACTCGCCGGTGCCCTTGATCGCGCCCAGCCCGAAGCGGATCGTCTGGCGGTCGATCGGCACGAATCGGTACTCGCCGGCGTTCACGTCGGGCGGTAGCACCGACACTCCGTTCTCCCGCGCGTCCTCGCACAGCGCGCGCACCTTGTCGGCGTCGTCCATCACCGCCGAGAGGTTGGCCGCGAAGAAGGCGGCCGCATGGTGCACCTTGAACCACGCGGTCTGGTAGGCCACCAGCGCATAGGCGGCAGCATGCGACTTGTTGAAGCCGTAGCCAGCGAACTTCTCCATGAGGTCGAACATCTCGTCCGCGCGCTCGCGGTCGATGCCCGACTTCGCCGCGCCCTCGGCGAAGATCTCGCGGTGCTGCGCCATCTCCTCGGGCTTCTTCTTGCCCATCGCGCGGCGCAGCAGGTCGGCGCCGCCGAGCGAATAGCCGCCCACGCGCTGCGCCATCTGCATCACCTGCTCCTGGTAGACCATGATGCCGTAGGTCTCCGAGAGCACTTCCTCGACCCGCGGGTCGGGATAGGACACCTGCTGCCGTCCATGCTTGCGGTCGCAGAACTCCGGGATCAGGTCCATCGGCCCCGGCCGGTACAGCGCGACCAGCGCGATGATGTCCTCGAACCGGTCGGGCCGCGCCAGCTTGAGCAGGTCGCGCATGCCGCGGGATTCGAACTGGAACACGGCTGTGGTGTTGCCGCGCGCGAACAGCCGGTACGCCTCGGCGTCGTCGAGCGGCAATCGGTCCAGGTCCACGTCGGCTTCGGGGGCGATGCGGGCGATGAACTTGAGCGTCCAGTCGAGGATGGTGAGCGTGGTCAGCCCGAGGAAGTCGAACTTGACCAGCCCGACCGCCTCGACGTCGTCCTTGTCGAACTGGCTGACCGCGGCCTCGGTGCCGGCGGCCATGTACAGCGGGCAGAAGTCCGTGAGCTTGCCCGGCGCGATCAGCACGCCACCGGCATGCATGCCGACGTTGCGCACCACCCCCTCGAGCCGCTCGCCCAGCGCCAGCAGTTCCGCGACCTCTTCCTCCGCCTGCTCGCGGGCCTCGATCTGCGGTTCGACCTCGCGTGCATAGATGACGCCGGAGTCGCCCTCGCCCTCGCGCCGGCGCAGCGTGACCAGCTTGCCCGGCTGGAACGGGATCAGCTTGGCGATCGCGTCGCAGAACAGGAACGGCAGGTCGAGCGCCCGGCCGGCGTCGCGCACCACCGCGCGCGCGGCCATGGTGCCGAAGGTGACGATCTGCGACACGCTCTCGGCCCCGTACTTATGGCGCACGTAGCTGATGACCCGGTCGCGCCCTTCCTGGCAGAAGTCGATGTCGAAGTCCGGCATCGACACCCGCTCGGGGTTCAGGAAGCGCTCGAACAGCAGGTTGTAGCGCAGCGGGTCGAGGTCGGTGATGCACAGCGAATAGGCGACCAGCGACCCGGCACCCGAGCCGCGGCCCGGACCGACCGGCACCCGGTTCTGCTTGGCCCAGTTGATGAAGTCGGCGACGATCAGGAAGTAGCCCGGGAAGCCCATCTTGACGATGGTGGCGATCTCGAACGCCAGCCGCTCGCGGTAGCGCGGCATCTCGCGCTCGCGGTCGGCCGGGTGCGGGTAGAGCGCCTGCATCCGCGCCTCCAGCCCGCGCTCGGCCTCCATGCGCAGGAAGTCGTCCAGTGTCACACCCTCGGGCGTCGGGAAACGTGGCAGGTGCGTCCTGCCGAGGGTGAGCTCGAGGTTGCAGCGCCGGGCGACCTCCACCGTGTTGGCCAGCGCCGAAGGCAGGTCGGCGAAGCGCCGGACCATCTCATCGGCCGGCAGCAGGTACTGGTCGGGGGTGTAGTCCTTCGGACGCCGCTGGTCGCCCAGCGAGTAGCCTTCGGCGATGCACACCCGCGCCTCGTGCGCCTTGAAGTCGTCCGGATCGAGGAACTGGATCGGATGCGTGGCCACCACCGGCAGTCCGAGCCGCGCCGCCAGCGTGGCTGCCGCGCGCACCTGGGGCTCGTCGTCCGGATGGCCGGCACGCTGCAGCTCCAGGTAGAAGCGGCCCGGGAAGCGACCGGCCCACTCGCGCGCGAGCGACTCGGCCAGCGCCGCATTGCCGGCAAGCAGTGCCGCGCCGATCTCACCGTGGCGCGCGCCCGACAAGGCGACGAGCCCGTCGCTGCCCGCTCCGTCGAGCCATTCGCGGCGCAGTTCAGGACGACCGCGATGCTGGTTCTCCCGGTAGGCCTGCGTGACCAGCTCGCACAGCCGGCGGTAGCCAGCCGGCGACTGGCAGAGCAGCAGGATGCGCATCGCCCGGTCGCGGTCGGCTTCCTGGGTGACCGCGATGTCCACCCCGGCGATCGGCTTCACGCCGCGGGCCATCGCCGCCTTGTAGAACTTGATCAGTCCGAACAGGTTCGCCGAGTCGGTGATCGCCAGCGCCGGCATGCCCAGGGCCTTCGCCCGCTCGAGCGCCGCCTCCGGTTGCAGCAGGCCGTCGCTGACCGAGTACTCGCTGTGCAGGCGCAGGTGGATGAAGGCGGGCTGGGGCATGCGGAGGAACGGCGACGCGGGATGGCCCGTCATTTTACGCACGACCGGCGCACAGCCACGACCGGTGGCCGGAGATGCGCAGGCCACGGAACCACTCCGCGGAACGTGCTAGGGCAGCTCCCTGGGCGGGCTGCCAGCGCGCGCGGCGGCGGCCAGTCCGGCCGGGCGCAGGCGGGTCGGCGAGAGCGCGCCGGCCTGCTCGAGGATCGGGTAGGCAATCGAGGCAATGTGCGAGTTGATCCGCTTCAGGTCGCGGATGATGTCCAGGTGCAGTGCACTGGTCTCGATGCTCTGCAGCGTGTTGTCGGACAGTCGCTTGAGGTGCGAATCGGCGAAGGTCCGCTCCAGTTCGCGGATCTGCTCCTTCTCGGCCAGCAGACGGCGCGCCGAGGTGAGGTCGCCGGTGATGAACACGTTCAGCCCGAGTTGCAGGTTGGCCAGCACGCGCGCGTGCAGTTCGCAGATCTCGGCCATCCCGGCTTCGGAGAACGACAGCCGCTTGCGGATCTTCTTCTCGGCCATCTCGAGCAGGTTCTTGTCGACGATGTCGCCGACATGCTCGAGGTTGATGGTGATCGACATGATCTCGGCCCAGCGCCGGCCTTCCTTCTCCTCGAGCGCCTCCCGGCTGATCTGGGTCAGGAACAGCTTGATCGATGTGTAGAGCCGGTCGACGTCGTCGTCGGCCCGGTGCAGCGACTGGGCGGCGGCGCCATCATTGTCGCGCAGCACCAGCATCAGGTTCTTCAGCATCGACTCGATCAGGTCACCCAGACGCAGCGCCTCGCGCGCGGCGCAGGCAATTGCCAGCGTCGGCGTGCCGAGCGCGACCGGGTCGAGGTAGCGCGCGGCGCTGGCATCGGTAGCGGTGGCTGGCGGCACCGGCAGCAGGCGCTCGAGCAGCCGACCGATCGGTGCGATCCAGGCAATGAACACCAGCGCCAGGAACAGGTTGAACGCCAGGTGGAAGTTGAGCGCCATCCGGCTCGGGTCGGGGTCGAACACGGCCAGCCCGACCAGCAGCGGGTCGAGCAGCAGCAGCGCGACGATGCAGCCGAAGATCTTGAACCCGAGGTTGCCGAGCGCGACGCGACGGGCGGCGACGCCGGCACGCAGGCTCGCCAGCACCGCGAGCAGACCACCGCCGAGGTTGGCGCCGAGCACCAGCCCGATCGCCACCTCCGGTGCGATCAGGCTGGTCGCGGCGAGCGTCGACACCAGCAGCACGATCGCCAGGCTCGAGTAGGCCGCGATGGTGAATATCGCGCCGAGCAGCATGTCGAGGCCGTGGTCGCCGGTCAGGGTCGAGAACAGCACCCTCACCTCGGCGGCCTGCGTGAGCGGTGCCGCGGTCTCGGTGATGAGCCGCAGCGCGAGCATGATCAGGCCCAGGCCGATCGCCACCCGGCCGAGCCGGCCGGCCGTCCGGTTCTGCCGGGACAGGAACAGCACCACCCCGACCAGGATCAGCGCAGGCGACAGCCAGCCCAGGTCGAGCGAGAAGAACTGCGCCACCAGCGCGGTGCCGACGTCGGCGCCGAGCATCACCGCCAGCGCAGGGGCGGTCGCGATCAGGCCCTGGCCGACGAACGACGTGGTGAGCATCGCGGTGGCGGTACTGCTCTGCACCACGGCGGTCACGCCGAGGCCGGCGCCGAACGCCTTGAACCGGTTGTCGACGCTGCCGCCCAGGATGCGGCGCAGGTCGGCGCCGAACACGCGCATCACGCCGGTGCGCACGATGTGCGTACCCCAGACCAGCAGGGCGACGGCGGCGAGCAGGTTGAGCAGCGTCTGCATCGATCGGGGGTCGGCTGGCCGATGGCCGCCGGCCAAATGCCTTTCGGGTCAGTGAATTGCGGTTGGCCTCGCACTTTGACACAAAACGGTCACATTACGAGGTTCCAGTCAGGTTGCCGATTGAAAATCCCCTCCAAGCCGTCCAGACTCTGCCGATAACGAGGCATGATCCGGCCCGGGTCCCCTCCCGAGAGCGAGAACACCAGGATGTACACCGCGAAGCCGTCCCTCCAGCAGCGCCTGCGGCCGATGGCCTGCGGCGCGGTCGCCAGCCTGCTGCTGGCCGCCGGTGCGCTGCACGCGCAGGTGATCTTCAAGTCGGTCGATTCGACCGGCCGCGTCACCTACTCTCAGGAACCGGTCGCAGGCGCGGTTTCGGTCGAAAAGGTCGATGTGACACCCAAGGTGTCGGTCGACCGTCCCGCCGGGGCCGCCGGCGCAGCGGCCGACGCGCGCAAGGCGGAGACCGCACGCCAGTCCGACGAGTTCCGGCAGCGGCAGCAGGCGCGGGACGCACAGCGACAGAAGGCGCAGGAGGCAGTCGTCGCTGCCGAGCGGGAACTCGACGCCGCGCAGAAGGCCCTGGTTGCCGGGCAGGAAACCGACCAGCCGGGCGACCGCCAAGGCATCGGCGGGGTGCGCAGCCGGCCCACCGAGCAGTACCTGGAGCGGGTAAGGCGCCTCGAGATGGCGGTCGAGGCCGCGAAGAAGCGGCTGGCCGAGGCGCAGGTCCGGCTACGCGACGTGCAGTAGCGGTCAGGCGCGCCGGCTCATCAGGCCGCCGATCAGCAGGAACGCCGAGGCCAGCAGGAACACCGGCGCGACGCCGACCAGGCTGCCGAGGAAGCCCGCGCCCGAAGGCACCAGCACATGCGTCATGTTGTTGATCGCCAGACGCAGCCCGGTCACCTCGCCACCACGGCCTTCCGGCGAACGGTTGAACACCATCGACAGGGTCAGGGGCTGGCCGGTCCCGAGCGCACCGCCGGCGAGGAAGGCAAACACGAGCAGCAGGGTGTAGTCCTCGATATGCGGAAACACCACGTAGATCGCGGCGCCGAAGAACATCGCGGTCATCAGCACCGGCCGTACCCGGAACCGGGCCGTCAGCGGCCCGAGGCAGGCGCGCATCACGAACCCGCCGACCGCGAAGGAACCCAGGATCATGCCGATCTCCGCCGGCGAGAGCTGGATGTTGTAGCCGTAGATCGGCACGTAGAACGTGAACAGGTCCCAGCCGGTGACGATCAGCGCGCTGGCGATCAGGATCTTGCGCAGTTCGGGGTTGGCGAGCAGGTCGAACGAGCTGCGCGGCTTGCCTGACTGGCCCGAGGCGGGCGTGGTGTCGAGCGACCGGCAGAACCAGAGCACCACCAGTGCGAAGAACATCGAGCACGCGAGCAGGCCGGACGCAGTGGAGTGCCCGTACCATTCGATCAGGTAGCCGGTGCTGACTGGCCCGATCAGGTTCGATGCCGAGTAGCCGAGCGACAGCGTCGCGAAGTTGCGGGTGCGTTCCTCCCTCGGACCGTACTGTCCGGCGAGGCTCTGGCTCGACACGTTGTAGAACGTGAAGCCGAGCCCGACCATCAGGGCCGAGGCGAACAGCCCGGTGAGCGTCGGGAATGCGAACGGGACCACCAGCCCGACCGTCATCGCGCCGATGCCGAACAGCATCGGTCGGCGCGTGCCGAGCCGATCGGCAACCCGACCGGCGTAGATCGCCAGCAGCAGGGGCAGCAGCGAGTAGGACGCGATCAGCAGCCCGATCGTCCACTTGCTCGTCTGCAGGTCGAGCGCGAACAGGGTCGCAAGGACCCTGCTCCCCATCTGGGAGCCCTGCACGATCATCGTGACGAACGCGAGCTGGTACATGGCTTGGCCCGCGCTCTCGCGGCGGACCGGTCCCCAGTGGAATGAAGACCGAGGATTGTCTCAGCTTGCCGGGCGCACGTCTGCCCCCGGCATTACCGCCGCCGCCGGCGCCGGGGCGCGCCGTTGCCGGTGGCCACGCCCCCCGCGGCGCCGGTCAGTCGGTCGACTTGACGTCGTACTGGCGCACCGCCTTTGCCCAGCGCCCGACTTCGGCGCGCAGGTACTTACCGAATTCGTCGGGGGACATCGGCGTCGGATCGAAGCCGCGGTCCTTGAGTGTCTGCGCGGCCGGGCCACCGGAGAGAATCTTGTTGATCGCCTCGTTCAGGCGCGCCACGACCGGACGCGGCGTGCCGGCCGGGGCCATCAGCCCATACCAGCCGCGGATCTCGAAGCCCTTGTAGCCCAGTTCGGCCAGGGTAGGCACGTCGGGCAGTTCGCCCGAACGCTTCGGCGAGGTCACGCCGAGCGGACGGACCTTGCCAGCCTTGATCTGCGGCAGCGCCGCCGTCGGGCCAGAGAAGATCACCTGCACTTCGTTGGACAGCAGCGCTGCCATCGCCGGTCCCGATCCCCGGTACGGGATGTGGGTCAGCTTCAGCTTTGCTGTGGCATAGAACACTTCCTGGGCGACATGCGCGGTCGCATTGCCCGAGCCGAAGTTGTACTTGCCCGGATTGGCCTGTACCAGCTTCACGAAGTCGGCGAGGTTCTTCGCCGGCACCGACGGGTGGATGCTCATCAGATACGGCTGCTCGACCAGCATCGCCACCGGCACGAAGTCGCGTACCGCGTCGAACGGCGCCTTCGGACCCATCGCCGGCGCCACGGCGGTCGCGCCGATCTCGGCGATGACCAGCGTATAGCCGTCGTTGGCCGAACGCGCGCCGATCTGGGTGCCGACCACGCCCTGCGCGCCGCCCCGGTTGTCGATCAGTACCGGCTGCCCGAGCAGGTCGGCCAGCGGCTGCTGGATCACGCGGGTGACGAAGTCGGTGCCGCCCCCGGGCGGGAACGGCACGATGATGCGCACCGGCTTCTGCGGGAAGGCGTCAGCCGCCTGGGCCGGCCCGATCGCCAGCAGGGACGCCGCGCAGACCGCGGCCGACAGCGCGAGGCCGGCCATGACCGAACGGCGCGCAGGGTCCGTCGCTCGGGCTTCGGCGACGGGGAGGTGGGACGCAAGCAGCCGCGGATTCATCATCTCGGACTCCCGATTGACAGGGCAGACAGCACGGAAACGCGCGCGAGTGTAGCAGCGCTTCGGCGACGGAATGCATCGTGCGCGCCGTTGTCCGCGCAGGGCCGGAGCGCAGTCCGGCCCGGACCGTGGATGCCGGGGACGCGGGCGCCCGCCGGATCGGCGGGCTCTGACCAGCCGATCAGCCGAGCAGAATCCGCTTCATCTTTGCCACCGCGCTCTCCGGGCTGGTGAGCGGCTTCTCGCCGGTGGCAGCCAGCACGGCCGGGGCCGCGCGCGCCATCGAGAACTGCGAAAGCAGCAGCCGGCCACGTCCGCAGTAGCGCGCTGCCGCCTCGGCGATCAGCCGGTCGTGTGTCTGGGCATCGCCCTCGCCCAGCAGCCGCTGTGCATCCGGCACATGTACGCCGATCAGTTCAGGCATGCGTCCGCCGTGACCGATCGCCTCGCGGAAGTCGACTTCCATCGACGGGATGCTCGGCGCGAAGGTGGCCAGCACGACGATCGGCATGCCGGTCGCGACCGCTTCCTCGACCATCGCCTCGTTCGGCTTGAGCATCGGCAGCGAGGCATCGCGGCGCACCGCGTCGATGGCTTCGCCGAACGCGGAGCAGGTGTAGATGATCCCGTCGACCTTCTGCGCGATGCAGTAGTCGGAGAGCGTGCGGAAGCGCGGCGCGAAGTCGACCTGCATGCCGCCGGGGGCTGCGCGGTCGAACGCGAGCGAGTCGTCGAGCAGGTTCATCGGCTGCGCGCCGGGCAGCCCGGCACGCAGCGCCTCGTTGATCGGAGCGACCGCCAGCGGCGTCGCGTGGATGAGTCCGATGCGGAAGGTCATGGGCGTCGTCCGGTCAGGCGTGGGCTACTGCCTGCACCACTTCGGCTGTGAACGCCGCGGTGCCCAGCGGACCGCCGAGGTCGCCGGTGCGGCGCTTCGGATCGGCGAGCACCGCATCGATCGCACGCTCGATCGCAGCCGCAGCGTCGACCAGCTTCGCATTCCCGGTGCGCCGGCCGTACCAGTCGAACAGCATCCCGGCCGAGAGGATCAGCGAGGTCGGGTTGGCGATGCCCTTGCCGGCGATGTCGGGCGCGGAGCCGTGCTGCGCCTGGGCGACGCAGAAGTCATCGCCCTGGTTGGTCGATCCGGCCAGCCCCAGGCTGCCCGACAGTTCGCCGGCCTCGTCGGACAGGATGTCGCCGAACATGTTCTCGGCCATCACCACGTCGAACTTCGACGGATCGCGCACCAGCAGCGCGGCCATCGCGTCGACGATCTTCTCCTCGACCTCGACGTCCGGGTAGTCCTTCGCCACCGCGCGCGCCTCGCGCAGCCAGAGGCCGTCAGACATCTTCATCACGTTGTGCTTGTGCACGATCGTGACCTTCTTCCGCCGCCCGCGCGCCAGTTCGAAGGACACGACGGCGATCTTGCGCGAGGCCTCGGCCGTGATCTTGCGCACCGCGATCGCGATGTCCGGCGTCGGCATGAACTCGCCCACGCCCATGTGCATGTTGCGGTCGGCGTAGAAGCCCTCGGTGCACTGGCGCACGATGATCAGGTCCATCGGCACGCCGACCCGGGAGGCGCCCATGCGGCTCTTCGCCGGCCGGATGTTCGCGTAGAGGTCCCACTTCACCCGGAACTCGCCGGAGGGGTTGATGCCGCCCTGGTCGCGCGGCGGATAATCGAGGTGTGACACCGGCCCGAGGATCACCCCGTCGCAGTGGGCGACCTTGGCCCGCACGTGCTCGGGGAAGGTGGTGCGGAATTTCTCCAGCGCCGGGAAACCGATCAGGTCATGGTCGTAGGCCAGACCGAGGCCGAAGCGTGCATCAGCCGCGTCGCACACCGCGAGGGTGGCGTCGGTGATCTCCGGGCCGATGCCGTCGCCCGGCAGAACCAGCAGTTTCATCGCAATTCTCCTGTGCCGGGCCGCCGTCTCACACGGTCGCGCGCCGGATCGCGGCGCAATGATCTCATGCCCGGCGTCCGACCGCAGGCAGACAGTCCGGACGGCCGGCCGGGACGCCAAGCGCTACGTCCGGAAGCCCATCGCCTGCAGCCGGCTGCGCACCGCTGGCTCCTGCAGCAGCGCCAGGAAGGCCTCTACTGCCGGCCGTGCCGCGCGCGCCTTCGACACCACGAAATCGTAGTGTTCCTCCTGCAGCGGCAGGAAGCCCAGCCCGTACTGCGCGGCGACGGTATCGATCGCGAGGCCCCAGTCAGCGCGGCCCTGGGCAACCGCGGCGGCCACTGCATTGTGCGACTTCGCCTGCACGCCGTACCCCGGGGGGCGCCGACCGTCGAGCAACTGATCCACCAGCACGCGGGTACCACTGCCCGGGTTGCGGTTGACCAGCGTGCACCCGGGGTCGACGAGCGCCGCGGCCACCGCATCGACCGGCGTGCGCTGCTCGAAACGCGGGTCGGCGTGGCGGAACACCAGCCCCTGCAGGCGCCGGTAGCCCTCGACGAGCAGCAGGCGGTCGTCCAGCAGGTGGCGGTTGTAGGTGCCGGTGGCCGGGTCCATCAGGTGGATGCCCGCGATGTCGCACTCCCCGCGCCGGACGGCGGCCAGCCCGCCCATGCTGCCGACGTGCATCGCACGGGTCGTGGTGCCGCGCGCCTGCAGTTCGCCGAGCAGCCAGTCGAGACCGACGCAGTGGCTGCCGATCGCGACCAGACCAGGCGCCTCGAGTCCTGCCCCCAGCAACTGCACCTCGACCGGCGCATCGGCCTCGACGATCTCCTGGTGCTGGCCGATGGTGACGAAGCCGTCCGCCTGGCTGAACGCGGTCACCGATCCAGAGCCCTTGCCCATCGGGTAGGCGACCGTGCCCCGTTCGGTATCGAACAGCCCGACCAGCAGGTATTCAGTCCGCCCGCGATCGGAGTTCACGCGCATCGGCAGGTGGGCGGTGATCGACTGCCGCCGCTCCGGAGGCAGGCCGGCGAAGGCACGCAACACCGGCGCCACGAACTCATGAAAGGTGAAGATCGCGGAAGTGGGGAAGCCGGGCAGGATCGCGACCGGCTTGCCGTCAGTCACCGCGAGGCAGACCGGCTTGCCCGGCTTGAGCGCGACGCCGTGTGCGACGATGCCCGGGTTGCCGAGCCGGCTCACCACCCGGTAGGACAGGTCGCCCGCCCCCTTGGACGTGCCGCCGGACAGGATCACCATGTCGGACTCGAGCGCGCGCGCCAGCACCGCCTGCAGCCGCGCGTCGTCGTCGGCGACGATGCCGAGCTGCACCGGTTCGCCGCCGAGTTCCTCCACCGCCGCGCCGATGATCGCCGCGTTGGAATCGAACACCGCACCGGGCCGCGGGGCCGAGCCCGGTGCCACGATCTCGTTGCCGGTGGACACGATCGCCACCTTCGGGCGGCGCCAGACCTCGACCTCGGCCAGGCCGATCGCAGCCAGCACGCCGATCTCGCGCGAGGTGAGGCGCTGGCCCGGCCTGAGCACGGTCTCGCCACGCGCGATGTCGGTACCGGCGAAGGTGACGTTCTGGCCGGGCGGGACCGAATGCCGGCATTCGACACCGCCGTCCTCGGTGGCCTCGGTCTGCTCGACCATGATCACCGCATCGGCCCCGCGCGGCAGCATGCCGCCGGTGGCAATGATGGTTGCCCGCCCGCTGGCGACCGTCTCCGAGGGCGCGCGCCCCGGCTCGACCACCTCCTCGTTCAGCGCCAGCCGGCGCGGGCTTTCCTCCATCGCACCGAACGTATCGGCCGCGACCAGCGCGAAGCCGTCGACGTTCGATCGGTCGAAGGCCGGCACGTCCACCGGCGACACCACGGTGGACGCCAGCACGCGGCCGCGCGCCGCGGCGAGCGGGACCGTCTCACGGCCGAGTGGCGCCAGCGTGAGGTGGCGCCGGAAGCGGGCGGTCGCCTCGTCGCGGGTGATGACCTCGAGGAACTGTTCCTGGCGCGCGGCGCTGCGCACGCCCGGCCTGCGGCTGTTTTCCGGCATTCGGTGCAACCCGCGAGCGGGCTCGGCAGTCAGGGACCGTAAAGGTACACGTCGACGAGGCTGCCCGCCGCCTGGCCCTCGCTGTCGCCAGGCACAATCACGAAACCGTCGGCACGCGTGGTCGAGGACAGGATCGACGCGCCACTGAGCGCCAGTGGCTCCGCGCCGTCCGTGCCCAGCCGCACGCGGCAGTAGTCGACCCGCCCGACCTGGGAGGCGATCTTGCGCACCAGCGGCACCTGCGCCACCGGATGCGGCCAGCCCGACGGCAGCCCGCCGAGCAGGCGCAGTGCCCGCCCGGCGAAGAAATCGTAGGCGCACAGGCATGACACCGGGTTGCCGGGCAGCAGGAACACCAGCCGGTCGCCGATCCGGCCGAAGCCGGCCGGACTCGACGGCCGCATCGCGATGCCGTGCACCGCGAGTTCGCCGGCCTCGGCGAGGATGCCCGGCGCGTGGTCTTCGCTGCCGACGCTGGAACCGCCGGACACCAGCACCACGTCGGCACCGGGCGCGCAGAGCGCGTCGCGGATCGCCTCGCGCCGGTCGGCCACGCGCTGCACCGGCAGCGGCACGCCGCCATCACGCACGACCAGCCCGCGCAGCATCGCGGAGTTTGCGTCGTACACCTGGTACGGACCCTTCGGGCTGCCGGGCACCGCCAGTTCGTCGCCGGTGACGACGATGCGCACCACCGGCCGGCGTACCACGCCGGCGCGGTCCAGGCCGACCGAGGCGAGCACGCCAACGTCCTGTGCACGCAGTCGTCGCCCGGCCGCGAGCAGCAACGCCCCCTGCACGATGTCCTCGGCGCGTCGCCCTACGTGGCGGCCCGGTGCGAGCGGCGCGACCACCTCGACCCGCCCGTCTCGCTCGACCGCATGCTCGGCCGGCACCACCGCATCCGCACCGGCGGGCATCGGGGCCCCGGTCATGATGCGAACCGCGCTGCCCGGGTCCACCCGACCGTCGAACGGGCCGCCGGGCAGTGCCTGCCCGAGCACGACGAACGACAGCGGGTTGTAGTCGCCCGCGCCGTCGGTCTCGGCGCCGCGCAGCGCGTAGCCGTCCATCGCCGAGCGGTCGAACGCCGGCACGTCGATCGGCGCGTGCAGGTCCGCGGCCAGCACGCGTCCGTGCAGGTCGTCCAGGGCGACCGTCTCGGCATCCAGGCGCGGTGCATGCGCGTCGACCCAGGCCTGCGCGTCTTCGACCGTCGAGCGCGCGGCAAAGCCGCGCATCCGCACGTCGGTACCGGGCGCGCTCATTGCCGGCGCGACGCGATGGCGCAGCCTGCCACCGGTTCGTGCATCAGGGCGCCAGCGCCTGCGCGACACCGACCATGCTGTCGCGGGTGACCAGCGCCGCGAGGCGCTCCTCGTCCCAGCCCTCGGTGCCTGCAGGCCGCAGCGGGATCACCAGGTAGCGCATGTCCGCGGTGGAGTCGACCACCGTGATCTCGCGCCCGGCCGGCAGTTCGGTGCCGAACTCCCTGAGCACCGCGCGCGGCTCGATCACCACCCGCGACCGGTACTCGCGGCTCTTGTACCAGGCTGGCGGTATGCCGAGGATGTTGCGCGGATAGCAGGAGCACAGCGTGCAGCACACCACGTGGTGCAGGTCGGCGGTGTTCTCCAGCACGGTGAGCTCGGGCGTGTTCGCGAGGTCGAGGCCGAAGGCGGACTCCAGCGCGGGGCGGGCGTCGGCCAGCAGCGCCGCCCGGAACGCCGGGTCGACCCAGGCACGGGCGACCACCTGCGCACCGAGCGCCGGGGTGCGTGATTCCGTGAGGTCGATCTGACGCTGGATGTCCTCGGCGGTGAACACGCCCTGCTCGATCAGCAGTTCACGCAGCGCCTGCTCCATCAGCAGCGATTCGGGATCGTACGAGTCGAGGTCGTCGACCGGCGCGTGGGCGTCCTCGCCGTGCGGCGGGTGCGCATGGTCGCCGTGGTCGTGGGCGTGGGCGTGGGCGTGATCGTGCTGATGGTCGCTCATGCGGGGCTCCGACGGTGCCCGGCCGCATCGGGCTCGAGCCAGTGCTCGAACAGATCGGCGGTGATCCGGTAGGACGGCTCGCACAACCGCTCGCCCCAGACCTCGGCCGCTTCGAACTCGACCTGGTAGAGCACCCGCGGCGGCAGGCCGGGCTTGTGGTAGGCCAGCGCTTCCGGGTCGGGGTAGCGGCCGAGCGGGCGCACCACGACGCCGCGCTTGCCGCGCAGGTAGTGCGGCGTACGGCAGTGGGTCAGCGGTTCGCCGGTGCGCACCACGACCGGCATGCCGGAGACCAGTGCCGGGAGGGCGCTCACGACCGACCCTCGCGGGCGGCGGCAATCGCCGCCATCCGCTGCTCGAGCGCCGCTGCGCCGACCAGCCCGCGTTCGATCGCCAGCTGGCGCACGGCGCGCACCCAGCGCTCGTAGTAGGCCAGGCCGTGGTAGTCGCGCGGGTCGAGGGATTCGATCGACCGGCGCATCGCGTCGACCGTGAAATAGCCCTTCTGCGGATGCGCGAGCAGGCGAAGCATCGCATCGACGCGCTGGTCGAACAGCGTGCGCGCATGCTCCGCGCGCTCGATCGGGCCGGCGGGATCTCCGCCGATGTCGTGGACGCCCTTGGTCATATGCCTATTCTGCCTTGATCCCGGCGGCGCGGATGATCTTGCCGAGCGCGTCGATCTCCGACCGGATGAACGCACCGAACGCCTCCGGGCTGCTCGGCCACGGCTCGGCATACAGCGCCGCGAGTCGGTCCTTCATCTCGGGCGTGTTGAGCGACTGGCCGATCGCGGCGTTGATCGTCGATACCACCGATCTGGGCGTGCCACGCGGCGCGACCAGGCCCCACCACTGCATGATCTGGTAGCCGGGCAGGCCCTGCTCGGCCATCGTCGGCAGTTCGGGCGTGAGCCCGTGGCGCCTGGGCCCGGTGGTACCCACCGCGCGGATCTTGCCCGCCTTCACCAGCGGCATCGCGGCCAGCATGCTGCTCGCCGACAGGGTGACCTCGCCCCCGGCCAGCGCAGCCAGCGCCGGCACGGCGCCCTTGTACGGCACGACCGTGAACTCGAACTTGCCCATCATCCGGAACAGCTCGCCGCTCAGGTCGCCGGTGGTGCCCCGCCCGGGCGAACCGAAGTTGACCTTGCCCGGGTTGGCCCGCGCGTACGCGATCAGTTCCTGTGCCCCCCTGGCCGTGACGCTACCAGCGACGGTCATCACCTGCGGCGCGGTCGCGATGCCGCCCAGCGGCGTGAAGTCGCGCATCACGTCGATCGGAAGCTTGCTGTAGAGCGAAGGCAGGCTGGCGAGCGCCGGCTCGGCCAGCATCAGCGTGTAGCCGTCGCCCCCGGCGCGCGCGGTCAGTTCGGCCGCGATCAGCCCGCCCGCACCCGTACGGTTGTCCACGATCATCGTCTGGCCCCACGCCTGGCTGAACTGGCTGCCGATGGTTCGTGCCATGACGTCGGCCGCACCACCGGCCGCGAACGGCACGATGAAGCGAACCGGCTTCACCGGGAATGCGCCGGCCGCCACCGCGGATGCGGCCCCGAGCGCCATGAAGCAGGCCATGGCCGAGCCGGCGCAGACGGCGCGCAGCCGGCTCGCGTGCCGGTCGGCGACCGCACGTCGGGATGCAGGACGGGGCGCAATCATCGGAAACCCTTTTCAGCCTTGAGTGTCGGGCCCACATTCTAGCGGCCACGCGTGCATGATCGTTGCGTGGGGGAACGTCCATCGGAATGCCCGCAGGAGACAGCACAGACCATGCTCATCACGCCGTCCACTGCACCGTCACGCCAAGCGGTCGCGATCCTTGCCGCACTGGCCGTCACGCTCGCCGCGGCCGGCTGTGCGAGCCCGCCCGGCAGCCCGGCCGGCACGGAGGCCGCCTTCGACCCGGCACAGGTGCCACGAGCCAGCCTGCGCGGCAGCAATACCGTGCGCGGCAGCGCGCTGCTGCGTGTCGGCAGGGGTGAGGTGCGCAGCTGCGCAGGCGCCACCGTTGCGCTGCTGCCCGACAGCGACTACACGCGCGACCGCATGCGCCGCCTGTACGGTTCGGTCGAGCAGGGCTCGAACACCCTCGCGCCGGGCAGCACCCGCCGCATCGAAGCGGCGGATCCGACGTTCGCCGCGACGGTGCGCACCGTCACCTGCGACATCCATGGACGTTTCGCATTCACCGGCGTGCCCGACGGCATCTGGTACGTGACCACGTCGGTCGGCTGGCGAACCCGCGGCAACGACCCGGCCTCGCAGGCTGGCGCAGCGTTGATGCAGCGTGTGTCTCTGTCGGGCAGCAGCGTGGTCCACGTCACGCTCGGCACGCCCCCCGGGGACTGAGGCGCGAACGGTCCGGGCCGGCAGCGGGCTTCGCGGATGCTGCGTATGCTTGCGGGCCGCTGGCCCTGCAACCTCACGGCCGCGGGCGCCTGCGGCGACGACGACACGTGCGTCCTCGCTGCCGCAGCCTTCGGTCCACGGCACTGGGAAGCGATGTGATGAGCAACGAAACGTTCGAACGCCTGCGTGAACTGCTCGCACGCGAACTCGGGCTCGACCCGTCCACCCTCCGGACGCACACGCCGCTCGAGCAGCTGGGCATCGATTCGCTGGGGACGACAGGGCTGCTGTTCGCCATCGAGGATACGTTCGGCATCCGGGTACCGCCCGAGCCCTTGTCGCTGGCCACCGTCGGAGACCTGGTCGAGTCCATCGACCGACTGGCGGGCGGTGGGCTGCAGGCAGGTCGGACAGGCGCTCCCGACGCGCCCCGCGGATGACCACCGAACCGTGCCGCCGTGCAGCGCCCGGGGGCCGGTGTCCGGTCAGCCGAGCGTGGACCTGTCGGGTGCGAAGCGGAACGTGTTCGCTGGTTCGGCGGCGCGCGCCAGCGGTTCGCGGATGCGGCGGGCCATTGCCAGCGCGTGCGGCGCGGCGCGCAGCAGCTGGTCGAACGCACGCTCGTCGAGGGCGAGACCGGCCTGTCGCGCGAGCGCCGAGGCGGTCGTGCGTACCTCGGCCGTCACCCGGTCGTCCAGCGGCGCCGGTGGCTTCAGGGCGACCGGCGGCTGCGCCGCGCCCGGGACGAGCGCCGGACGACGACCGCGCCAGCCAGCCGCCCGCTCGTAAGCATGGCCCACGCGCAGTACGGTCGCCTCGTCGAACGGGCGGCCGCCGACCTGCAGCCCGAGCGGCAGGCCACCGGAGGAGAAGCCGCAGCAGACCACCAGCGCCGGATTGCCGAGCACGCTGAACGGCGAGAACAGCGAGGGCTTCTCCCAGAACGACACGGTGCGGTGCGCGTCCAGGCGCGGCGCAGGACCGGCGCCCGGCGTCACCAGCACGTCGAAGCGGCGATACAGCGGCAGCGCCGCTTCGAGCAGGCCGCGCCGCACGCGCTGCGCGAGCATGTAGTCCGAGGCAAGGAACAGGGCGCCAGCCAGCCCGCCACGGCCGAGGAAGTCCTGCCCGAAGTCGTTCGGCCGCTCGACCAGCGCATCACGGTAGATCGAGAACAGCTCGGACAGCGAGATCACCGTCTTGACGTCGTGGTAGAGCTGCGCCGGATGCATCCGGACGTCCTCGACGGTCGCACCGAGCGCGCGCATCACGTCGAGCGCCGCCTCGGTCGCACGGACGAGTTCGGCTGGCGTGTCGACCTCCGCTTCCCAGAGGTGGCGGGGCACGCCGACCCGGATGCCGCGCAGGTCGCCGGCACCGAGCGCGGCATGGTAGTCGGGGACGGCCACCGCGGCGCTCGCCGGGTCGGCCGGGTCGTGGCCGGCGATCACCTGCAGCAAAATGGCGCAGTCCTCGACCGTCCAGGCCATCGGGCCGCAGTGGTCCAGCGACCAGGCGTTCGGCAGCACGCCCGCGCGGCTCACCAGGCCGTAGGTAGGCTTGAGCCCGGCCAGCCCGCACAGCGCCGAGGGCGTGCGGATCGACCCGCCAGTGTCACTTCCGAGCACGCCCGGCGCGAACCCCGCGGCGACCGCCGCGCCCGGGCCGCTGCTAGAGCCGCCGGTGATGTGCGCCAGATCCCAGGGGTTGCGCGCCGGCGGCCAGGGCAGGTCGAACGACGGTCCGCCATGGGCGAACTCGTGGGTGGCAAGCTTGCCCAGCAGCACGCCCCCGGCCGCCTGCAGCCGGGCCACCGCGAAGCCGTCGCGGGCTGGCACGTGGTCGATGCAGATGCGCGAGTGCCCGGTGGTGCGTACGCCGGCGGTCTCGAAGATGTCCTTGAGCGCAAACGGCATCCCGTGCATCGGCCCGCGGTACCGGCCGGCGGCGATCTCGGCCTCCGCCTGCCGCGCCTGTGCCAGCGCGAGCTCGGGCGTGCGGGTGATGAACGCATCGACCTGCCCGTCCAGCGCTTCGATTCGATCGAGCAGCGCGCGTGCCAGCGCCACCGGCGACAGTTCACGCGCCTCGATGCGCCGCGCGAGTTCGGCCAGCGTCAGGTGGTGCAGTGGCTCGGTCATCGTGTGCTCAGGTCGGCGGGGATACGGCCCCGGCCAGCGGTGCCAGCGCCCGCACGAAGTCCTCGGGCGCGACCGGCTTGCGCAGCACCGGGATCCCTTCCTGCCCGGCTGTCGATTCGATGTTCCATGGTGCTTCCCCGGTGATCAGCACGCAGAGCGTACCCGATGCACTGTCGCGGGCAAACCGCAGCACGTCCAGGCCACTGCCGCTGGGCAGCCGGAAATCGCACACGATCGCATCGAACCGTCCTGCCGCGATCAGTGCCATCGCCTCGGGCGCATCGCCGGCGATGGTCACTGTCGCGCCCCATCCAGACAGCAGCGCCGCGGAGGCCTCGGCCACCAGCACATCGTCCTCCACCACCAGTACCCGGCCAGCGATGCGCAGAGATGGCGGCGATGCAGTCACCTCCTCGCTGCCCGGCTCGCACGGCTTGAGCTCCACCGTAAAAGTCGCGCCCGCCCCCTCCTCGGACTGCACCCGCACCGGATGGCCGAGCAGCCGGCAGAGCTTGTCGACGATCGCCAGACCCAGGCCGATGCCCTTGCGCCGGTCGCGCTCCGGGTTGCCGAGCTGGCGGAACTCCTCGAAGATCTCGCGCTGCCTGTCGGCCGGGATCCCTGGGCCGGTGTCCGTTACCTCGAGCATCAGTCCCTGCGCCACCGGCCGGCACGAGACCGCAACCTGGCCGCCGGGCGGCGTGAACTTGATCGCGTTAGACACCAGGTTGCGCACGATGCGGCCGAGCAGCGTCGGATCCGATCTCACCCAGTCGTCGCATCGCTGCAGCGTGAAGGTGACGCCCTTCTCCACCGCCAGCGCAGCGAATTCGCCATGGATCGTCGTCAGCACCTGCGCGAGGTGTACTGGCTGCATGCGCGCCACGATGCGCCCGCTGTCGAGCTGCGCCACATCGACCAGCGTCTCGACCATGGCACCGAGGTGGCTCACCGCCCGGGTGACGATCTGCGCCGAGCGCGCCTGCTGGCCCGGCGGCTGGGGCCGCGCCAGCACCTGGGCCATCAGAGACAGCGTATGCAACGGCTGGCGCAGGTCGTGGCTGGCCGAGGCAAGGAAGTCGGTCTTCGCCGCACTGATGCGCACCGCCTCGTCGCGTGCGGCACGCAGCTGGCCCTCGATCTGTTCCTTCTCGCGGATGCGGCGGCCAATCTCGTCGAGCAGGTGATCGAGTGCGGCGGCGATCTGGTTGACCTCGCCGCGACCGCGGCGTACACCGGTGCGAGCCCCGAGGTTGCCGCCCTCGACCTGGCCCACCACGCGCAGGATCGCATCCAGCGGTCGGCGAATGAGCAGCCGCACGAGCATCAGCGTGAGCAGCATGCCCACCGCGAGCGCGAGCACCCCGACCGTCTTGCTGCGCATGCTCGCTGCGTCGATCTCGCGCAGCGCACGGTCGCGGTCGAGTCCGACCAGGATGTTCAGGCCCTCCGGGGGCGAACGGTCGGGCACGTAGGCGACGATCTGGTCGCCGGTGCCGAAGAACGGTTCCGGCCCCTTGTCGACCACGCCCGGACGGGCCTCGCGCAGCAGCAACGCCCACGCCGCGGGCAGGCTCTCGCCTGCACGGTCGGTCCCCGGCAGGCTGGTGATGATCCGGCCATGCGTGTCGGCCACCACCACCAGCGTGCCTGCGACCAGCGGCCGTCGCTGGAACTGCTCGGCCAGCCAGCTCAGCCTGAGCGAAGCGAACACCACCGCGGATACTTCGCCGGTCATCGGATCGCGCACCGGATAGCCGAACCCGAGCACCTTGTTGCCAGTGACGCGACCGATGAACAGGTCGCCGACCGCGAAGCGTCCGCTCTGCAGTGCCTCGCGGAAGTGCCGGCGGTCCTCGTTGGTCACCTGCCCCCTTCGGAACGGCTCGTTGAGGCAGCGCACGACACCGTCCGGGCCGGACACCCCGATGTTCGACACGAACGCGAACGACTGCTGCATTCGCGCCATGTAGGCGCTGCACGCCTCTTCGTCCTGCAGCACCTGCGGCGCGTGCGCCGCCGCCACCAGCAACTGCTCCATGCCCGAGACGATGCGCTGCAGTTCGCCCGAGAGCATGTCGGCCTGCGCGGCCGCCACCCGCCGCAGTTCATCGCCACGGTCCCTGCGCAGCCGCCAGTCATTGTAGAACTCGACCGACAGCGCAGGTACCACCGCGATCAGCAGCAGCAGGATGAATCGGGTGCTCAGGGACACATCGGTACCTGCGGGGAATGACGTAGCCAGGATGCATTATGACCCTCCGACGGGCGGGCGTCCCGACCGGGCGAATGGTTGCCGTGCGCAGTGATCCGGTAGCAATATCGCGCCTCGCGTTTCAACGAACCGATGGCGGGGCAAGCATGGAGGCAACGATGGACGGACAGACGGTAGGGGTGGTCGGGCTCGGCAACATGGGCGGCGGCATCGCGCGCAACTTCCAGCGCGCCGGCATCCCGCTCGCCGTGTGGGACATCGCTCCCGCCGCACGCGAGGCGCTGACTGCACTGCCCGGCGTGCGCGTGGCCACGCCCGGCGAGATGGCCGCGACCTGCGGCACGATCTTCTTCATCGTGCCGGCCACGCCGGAGATCGCCGCCTGCTTCGACGGGCCCGAGGGCGTGCTGGCCCAGTCCAGGCCCGGGTTGGTGGTCTACGACTTCACCACCTCGGATCCGGTGCAGACGCGCGCGATCGCCGCGCGTGCGGCCGAACGCGGCATCGCCTACCTGGACGCCGGCATGAGCGGCGGCGCGGCCGGTGCCGATGCCGGTACGCTGACCCTGATGGTGGGCGGCGACAAGGATGCGTTCGAGCGCACCCGGGGGCTGCTGGAGCGGATCTCGAAACGGCTGTTCCACCTGGGCGGCAGCGGTACCGGCCATACGATGAAGCTGATCCACAACATGGTCTGCCACACGATCTTCCTCGCCACCTGCGAGGGCGGCCGCATGGCCGAGGCGGCGGGCATCGACGTCGCCGACATGATCGGCGTGTTCAACGTCTCCAACGCACGCAGCTATGCGAGCGAGGTCCGCTTCCCCGCGCACATCCTGTCGGGCAAATGGGATGCCCGCTCTCGCGTCTACAACCTGCACAAGGACGTCTCGATGGCGGTATCGCTGGCGGGTTCTCTCGGCGCGCAGGTACCGCTGGGCAGCCTGACCAGCAGCTTCCTCGCCGCGGCGATCGAGCAGGGCATGACCGACACCGACTTCGCCCACCTGTACCCACGGTTCGACGAGATCGTGCGCGCCACCGAAGTCGACTGAGGCGCACGCTGCCGCGCTGGCCTGCATCCGTGTCACGACGCGGCCGGCGCGGGCGCAGGCCGGCGGACCTCTGCGGCACGGCATTCGTGTTCGATCAGCGCCGCGAGACGCACCGGGTCGAATGGCTTCGGCACCACGGTGAAACCGTCGGCCATCGCGATCTCCAGCTTCGTGGTGAAGCCGGTCATCAGCACGATGCCCAGCGACGGCCTGGCATGACGCAGGCGTACAGCGGCGCGGCCTTCATCCAGCGCAGCCACCGCTCGCCGGAAGACGCAGCGGCGAGGCGCGGACCCGGCCCGAGCACGCAAGAGGCGATCCGCCTCAGGCGCGGGACAAGCATGCCCGCCAGTCGTGGTACCGGTTGCGGCCCGATCGTCGCTTCTCCAAGTGTCGGCTGTACCATCTGTGTGCCTTCGCGGGTCGCAGCGGTTGTCGCCGGAGCGCCTCGCCCTCCCCGGCCGGACCCAACGCAAGGCGCGTGCCCGCGAGCGGGCGCCCGTGGCGGCGTGTATGCTCGTGATCGCACGGCGGCAAGTCGACCGCCGGCAACCAGGAGGACGAGGGACATGCCCAGCATCGCAGTTGGCGACGGCGAGATCGCCTACGAGGAATCCGGCAGCGGCCATCCGCTCCTGTTCGTCAGCGGCCTGAACGGCACCGGCCGGTCATGGGCCCCCCAGGTACCCTTTTTCAGCCGCCACTACCGGGTGATCACCTACGACCAGCGCGGCACCGGCGCGAGTGACCGCCTGCAGCGCAGCTTCTCCGTCGACGGCATGGCGAGCGACGTGGTCGCGCTGCTCGACGCGCTGGGGATCGACCGGGTGCACCTGGTCGGACAGTCGACCGGTGGGGCCATCGGGCAGACGCTCGCGGTACTGCATCCGCAGCGCCTGGCCCGGATGGCGATCTACGCCACCTGGACCTGGTGCGATCCATGGTTTCGCCGACTGTTCGAGGCGCGCCGCCTGATGTACCAGCAGGCCGGATCCGACCTGCACGGACGGTTCCATCCGCTGTGGCTGTATCCGCCGGACTACGTGAATGCGCACGATGCCGAGATCGAGGAGGAGTTGCGCCGCGCCGGTACAAACGCGCCGCCGGTGGAAGTGTCGATCGGCCGGATCGATGCCATCACCGCCTTCGACCGCCGAGCCGACCTGCACCGGATCACCACGCCCACGCTGGTGATGTCCGCGCGCGACGACTACATCACGCCGGCCTACCATGCACAGGCGCTGGCCGCAGCGATCCCGGGTGCGCAGCTCGAGCTGATGGACAGCGGCGGACACTCGCTGTCGAAGACGCGGCCGGACGCGTTCAACGCCCGGGTGCTGCGGTTCCTGCAGGAGGCGAGCTGAGCGATCGCCCAGGGCCGGATGCGCGGGGCGGATTGCGCCACTCCCACGGGGACACGGTGTCGGCGTCGGCCCACAGTCCCCGGCGTGCCCGTCTGGCTTCGCCCTCGAATCCGTACAGGGGTGAATCCTTCGGGGCGTACCTGGTGTAGACCCACGCCCAGCCTTGGCGTACCTGTTCGGCATTGGCATCCACCCCGGCGCACGTCAGGGTCGCCAGGACTCGTCCGTAGCGATCCTTGCCCTCCATCTCGGCGGTGGCCGGCCTGGCACGGCACAGGGCCACGAGGCTTGCGCGTGATTCCATGCCCCGCGGCTGCTTCAGTTCCGGGGCGTCGATGCCGCTCAGCCGGACGCGATAGGTTGCCTTCCCGCTGACCAGCGTCAGGCTGTCGCCGTCCTGTACATCGGTCACGAACCCGGAGAGTTCAGCGGCGGGCACCGGGCGCGCCAGCAGGAGGCCCGCGGCCACGAGCATCACGGCGAACGTCCTGCGCACGATCCGCACGGACATAGAGCCGTTGCCCGTCGGAACCCGCAGCGACCCTTCGTGTCGTACGAGACCCATCCCTCGCCCGTCCGGCAAGGCGCTCACCATCGACTCCCCCGTGTTTCCTGCGCGAAGGGCCGGTATCAGCCCTTGCCATTTCCGGCGACATCACCGAACGGGGTGTTTAACACATTTCATCGCCGGGGAAGGCGCGGCCTGCGCGAGCCCGAAGCAACCTGCAAGGGCCTCGCGCGACGAGACCGTCGGGCGACGAGCGGACGTAAAAAAACCCGCAGCAATGCGGGTCTGGGCGAATTCGTCGAATTTCCTTGGACGACTCGACAAAGGCTGTTGGTGCCGGATACAGGGATCGAACCCGTGACCTTCGGTTTACAAAACCGCTGCTCTACCAGCTGAGCTAATCCGGCCGCGCGGGGCGAGTATAAGCGACGCCCCGGCAGTGCTACTTGACGACCTGCAGCCTCGGCCGGCTCGGTCGTGTCGGCGTATCCGGTCCGGGCTCGTCGCCACCATCGGGCGCGGACTCGGGCGCATCCGTGCCCTGGCCGGGCGTGCCGGAGGCAGGCTCGGTCGGGAAGAACAGTCCCTGCCCATTCTCGCGCGCGAAGATCGCCGCGACTGCGTGGATGGGCACGCTGATCTCGCGCGACACGCCGTTGAACCGTGCGGAGAACTGCACCACATCACGACCGAGGGTGATGTTGCGCGTGGCGTCCGGGCTGATGTTGAGGACGATCTCGCCGTTCTTCACGTACTCCAGCGGCACGCGAGTCGACTCGTCCACCTTCACCGAGAGGTACGGGGTATAGCCCGAGTCGCTGCACCATTCGTAGATGGCGCGCACGAGGTAGGGCTTGGTGGTCGGGTCGGTCATGCCGGAGCGCCTACTTGCGCATCACCTTCTCGGACGGGGTCATCGCGTCGATGAACGCCGGGCGGCTGAACAGGCGCTCGGCGTACTTCGCCAGCGGTGCGGCCTGCCGGGGCAGCTCGATGCCGTAGTGCTCCAGGCGCCACAGCAGCGGCGCGATCGCGACATCGAGCATCGAGAACTCCTCGCCCAGCATGTACTTCTGCTTGGCGAACACCGGAGCGATCACGGTCAGGTTGTCGCGGATGATCTGGCGCGCCTTGTCGACCGTCTTGGCGTTGCCCTTCTCCAGCGTGTCGACGTGGCAGAACAGTTCGTTCTCGAAGCGGTACAGAAACAGACGCGCGCGCGCGCGCATCACCGGATCAGCCGGCATCAGCTGCGGATGCGGAAACCGGTCGTCGATGTATTCGTTGATGATGTTCGACTCGTAAAGGACGAGGTCGCGCTCCACCAGCACGGGCACCCGGTTGTACGGGTTCATCACCGCGAGGTCTTCCGGCTTGTTGAACAGGTCAACGTCGGTGATCTGGAAATCCATGCCCTTTTCGTAAAGGACGATGCGGCAGCGCTGTGAGAACGGACAGGTCGTTCCCGAGTACAAGGTCATCATTGTGTGTTCTCCTCCGCCGGTCTCGAGCCGGCGTGAGTGGGTTCCGGGGTGCCCGGGCGGGGCACCGTCGCTGGGAATGTCAGTGCTTGATGTCCCGCCAGAACTCGAGCTTCAGCAGATAGACGAACACGAGGAGGATCGAAAGGAAGAACATGACGATGATGCCGACCCGGGTGCTCTGCACCTTCCACGGCTCGCCCATGTAGACGAGGTAGTTCACCAGGTCGGTCACCGCGCGCTCGTACTCGACCCCTGTCATCAGGCCGGGCTCGCCGGCCACCACGCTCTTCACCTGCACGGTGTGCCCGTGCGACTGCTTGTCTTCGACCTTCAGCTGCGGCGCCCCCTGGAGTTGCCACAGCGGATGCGGCATGCCGATGTTCGGGTAGGCAAGGTTGTTCCAGCCCAGCGCACGCGAATCGTCGACGTAGTAGGACTTGAGCAGCGTGTAGAGGTAGTCGGGGCGCTTGGAGCGTGCGATCACGGTGAGGTCGGGCGGTGCCTTGCCCATCCACTCCTTCGCGTCGCCTGGCCGCATGGCGATCGTCATCGGCGAGCCGACCTTGTCGGTGCCGAACAGCAGGTATTCCTTGATCTGCTCTTCGGTCAGCCCGAGGTCGGTCAGCCGGTTGAATCGCATGTAGTTCGCACTGTGGCAACCCATGCAGTAGTTGACGAACAGGTGCGCCCCGCGCTGCAGCGACACCGCATCCTGCAGGTTGACCGGCGCGCGCTGCAGCGCCACCCCGGCACTGGCGGCCAGTGCAGTGGACGGGGCCACGGCCACCAGGGCCGCGGCGACGGAGATCAGGGCGGCGACCGCCCGGCTTCTGAACATGGCCATCTTCATCAGGTCAACCGCTCGGGTTCGGGTTTGCACTTGTCGATGCGGCTGTACCAGGGCATCAGGAGGAAGAACGCGAAGTAGGCCAGCGTCAGCAGCCGCGACACGATCGTCGCCACCTCGACGCCGCCGATGATCGGCAGCATGTCGGGCATCTTGCCCCACACATCGGTCGTCGCGACGCCGAGGTAGCCGAGTACCAGGAAGCTCACCACGAAGATCGTCAGCGCCGCACGGAAGATCGGTCCCTTGTAACGGATCGACCGCACCGGGCTCTTGTCGAGCCACGGGAGGAAGAACAGGATGATCACGCCCGCGCCCATCACCGCCACGCCCGCGAATTGCGAACCGAACATCGCTGGCACCGCACGCAGCATCGCGTAGAAAGGAGTGAAGTACCAGACCGGGGCGATATGCGCCGGGGTCTGCAGCGGGTCTGCCGGCAGGAAGTTGTTGTACTCGAGGAAGTACCCGCCCATCTCCGGCCCGAAGAACAGGATCGCGAAGAACACGATGAAGAACGCGACGATGCCGATCAGGTCCTTCACGATGTAGTACGGGAAGAAGGGGATGCCGTCGACCGGCTTGCCGGTGACCGGGTCCTTGTTCTTCTTGATCTCGATGCCGTCGGGATTGTTCGACCCGACCTCGTGCAGCGCGACCAGGTGCAGGAACACCAGGCCGACCAGCACCAGCGGCAGTGCAATCACATGCAGCGCGAAGAAGCGGTTCAGCGTCGCATCGGATACCAGGAAGTCGCCGCGGATCCAGACCGACAGTTCCGGCCCGACGAGCGGCACCGAGGAGAACAGGTTGACGATCACCTGAGCGCCCCAGTAGGACATCTGGCCCCAGGGCAGCAGGTAGCCCATGAATGCCTCGGCCATCAGCACCAGATAGATCAGGCAGCCGAAGATCCACAGCAGCTCACGCGGTTTGCGGTAGGAGCCGTACATCAGCGCCCGCATCATGTGCAGGTACACGACCACGAAGAACATGGAGGCGCCGGTGGAATGCATGTAGCGGATGAACCAGCCGCCGGACACATCGCGCATGATGTATTCGACCGAGCCGAACGCGGCCAGCGCATCGGGCTTGTAGTTCATCGTGAGGAAGATGCCGGTGACGATCTGCAGGACCAGCACGATCATCGCCAGCGAGCCGAAGTAGTACCAGAAGTTGAAGTTCTTCGGCGCGTAGTACTCCGACATGTGGTACTTCCAGGTCGAGACCAGCGGGAACCGCTCGTCGACCCAATCCACCAGCCCTTGCCCGGCTGCAACGATTCGACTCATGACCGCTATGCCCCCTTGCTGTCTTCGCCGATGCGCAGGCGAGTGTCGTTCATGTACATGTATGGCGGCACCACCAGGTTGGTCGGTGCGGGCATGCCGGCGAACACCCGGCCGGCAAGGTCGAACACCGACCCGTGGCACGGACAGTAGAAGCCGCCTGCCCAGCCGTCGGCCGGCTGCAGCCGGTCGGTCGGCGAACAGCCCAGGTGCGTGCAGATGCCGACCAGCACGAGTACTTCAGGCTTGATCGACCGGGTGGGGTTCTGGGCGTACTCGGGCTGCTGCGGCGACTTCGACTCGGGGTCGGCCAGGCGGGCCTTCACCGCGTCGAGCGAGGC
>CANHBC010000028.1 GCA_947458835.1 Betaproteobacteria bacterium
CGCGTCGGCGCCCTGCCCCGAGCCCCCGCCTGATGGATGCACTGCCCACTCCCAACCCGCTGCGCATCGATGCAGCCACCCAGGCCCTCGGTCTGGCCTCGGCCTTCACGATGCCGGCCGACCAGGTGCTGCACCAGTTGTTCCGCGCCCGGCGTGAACTCGGGCCGCTCGACCGTGCATTCGCCGCCGAGGTGATGTACGCGGTGCTGCGCCGCTGGCGCACGCTCAACGCCCGTGCCAGCGTGCCGGGTCCCGGACGCGATGCCGCGGATGCCTCGAGCTTCGCCGTCGCCCCCGCCGCGAACGACGTCCTGGGCAGTGCCGCCGGCACCGGACCGCGCGCACCGACACCGCGTCGGCTGGTTTTGGTCGCGCTCACCTCGGTGTTCGGCCTGTCGGCCCGCGCGCTCGAAGGCGCGATCGGGCGCAACGATGGCGAATGGCTGGCGGCGACGCATGCGTTCGACCCGGCCACGCTGTCGCCGGCCGCGGCACTGGACATCCCGGACTGGCTGTACGCGCGGTTGTGCGCACGCTTCGGCGAAACCGAGACGGCCGCGCTCGTGTCGGCGCTGAACCAGCCCGCCCCGCTGGACCTGCGGGTCAATCCGGCAAAGATCGACCGCGCAGCGGCGCTGCAACGGCTGTCCGCACACGGACTGGACGTGAGCGAGACGCCCTACTCACCGTTCGGTCTGCGCATCGAGGGCCGGCCGTCGCTCGGCCGCGATCCACTGTACGAATCCGGATCGATCGAGGTGCAGGATGAAGGCAGCCAGCTTCTGGCACAGCTGGTGGCGCCGAAGCGGCGCGAGATGGTGGTCGATTTCTGCGCCGGCGCCGGCGGCAAGACACTCGCGCTCGGAGCTCTGATGCAGTCCACCGGCAGGCTGTACGCGTTCGACGTGTCGGCGAAGCGGCTGAAGGCCTTCGAGCCGCGGCTCAAGCGCAGCGGCCTGTCGAACGTGCATCCGCAACTGCTTGCGAACGAGGCCGACGCCCGGGTCAAGCGGCTCGCCGGCAAGATCGACCGGGTACTGGTCGACGCTCCCTGCACCGGGCTGGGCACCCTGCGCCGCAACCCCGACATGAAGTGGCGGCAGCCGGAATCCGCCGTGGCGGAGATGGCCTCGAAGCAGGCGGCGATCCTCGCCAGCGCGGCTCGCCTGGTGAAGCCGGGTGGCCGCCTTGTCTATGCGACCTGCAGCCTGCTCGAAGCGGAGAACCGCGCGGTGGTCGATGCCTTCCTCGCGGCCAACCCTGCCTTCACGCCGAACCCGGCTAACGCGGTGCTGGCCGGGCTGGGCATCGGGCTGGACACCGGTCCGTGGCTGGAACTGCTGCCGCACCGGCACGGCACCGACGGGTTCTTCGCGGCGGTACTCGAACGGGCGAAGGCCTGACCGGCCGGGCGCGCTGGCGCCAGCCCGGCGAGCGCAGCGTCCTGCGCTGGCGGCTGCCTTCGTGCAGGGTTTCACGGTTGCGACCGATCACGCCCGCGCCTAAAATGACCGGACAAAAGGTACGGACAAATCGGGCCCTGCCGGGCCTTCGATGTTCCGATAGCCCCGGGGCGCGCCGCGCCCCACCCAACCGCCCGGAGGAGACCTCGATGCCGCGACTGCACCCTGCAGCACATTGCCTGATGCCGGTCCTTGCCGTCCTGTCGGCCGCGCCCGCGTTCGCCCAGTCAGCAGCGGCATGGCCGGTCAAGCCGGTGCGCATGGTGATCCCGTGGCCACCGGGGGGGGGTGCCGACATCGTCGGCCGCATCCTCGCTGAGCCGCTCGGGCAGGCACTCGGCCAGCAGATCGTGGTCGAGAACCGCGGCGGATCGAACGGGGTGATCGGCGCCGAGGCGGTCGCGCGGGCAGTACCGGACGGCTACACGGTCATGTTCCACAGCGTGACTTCGCACATGCTGAATCCGTCGTTCTTCGCGAAGCTGCCCTACGACACGTTCACCGATTTCGCGCCGGTCGGGCTGGTGGCCGAGGTGCCGCTGGCGATCGTGATCAATCCGGTGCTGCCGGTGAAGACGCTGCCGGACCTGATCGCGCTGGCGCGCAAGAACCCCGGCCAGCTGTCGTTCGCCTCGTTCGGCGCAGGAAGCATCAGCCAGCTCGCCGGCGAACTGTTCAACCGGCAGTTCGGCATCAAGATGACCCACATCCCCTACAAGGGCGGCGGGCCCGCGCTGGTCGACACGCTCGGGGGCCATGTACCGATCTACTTCTCCGGCATCGGCACCTCGCTGCCGCAGCTGCGCGCCGGCAAGCTGCGCGCGCTCGGCGTGACCACCGCCGCCCGGTCGAAGCTCCTGCCCGACGTGCCGACGGTGGACGAGGCCACCGGCAGCAAGGGCTACGAGGCTTCGGTGATGTTCGGGCTGTTCGCCCCGGCGAAGACGCCGCAGGCGATCATCACCCGGCTGAACGCGGAGACCGTGCGCCTGCTCGAATCGGCCGACTTCCAGAACCGGCTGGCGAACAACGGCGGTTCGGACCGTGCCACCGCGACCTCGCCGCAGGAGATGCTCGACTACATGAAGGCCAACACGCCGCGCTGGGCTGCACTGGTCAAGGAAATCGGTGCCCGCATTGACTGACAGGATGCTTCCCATGCACGAGACGACGGCCCCCATGGCGGTGACGACGGCGTCCGCGTCGCGGCCGAAGCGCGCCACGCCCGGATGCGCGCTCGGTTTCGCCACGGCAGCCCTGCTGTTTGCGGCAGTGCCGGCATTCGCCCAGGCCTGGCCTGCAAAGCCGGTGCGCTGGATCGCGCCCTACCCGCCCGGCGGCTCGTCCGACCTGGTCGCGCGCGCGATCGGCAACCGGCTCGCCGAACAGCTCGGCCAGCCGGTCCTGATCGACAACCGGCCGGGCGCCGGCGGCAGCCTCGGCACCGAGGTCGCCGCGCGCTCGGCACCCGACGGCTACACGCTGCTGCTGGCCAACATCGCGCCGCTGGCGATCAACCCGCACATTTACCCCAAGCTCGGCTACGACGTGATGCGCGACTTCGAAGCCGTCACGCTACTGGCCACTGGCCCGACGCTGCTGGTGGTCGGCCCGTCGCTGCCGGTGAAGAACGTGCAGGAACTGATCGCGCTGGCGAAGGCGAAGCCCGGTGCCATCAAGTACGGCACCGGCGGCAGCGGCACGCCGGCCCACCTCACCACCGAACTGCTGCGCCTGATGACCGGCATCGACCTGCTGCACGTGCCCTACAAGGGCACCGGGCAGTCGGTCACCGACCTGCTCGGCGGCCAGATCGATTTCGTGTTCGCCAGCCCGCCAGTGGCGGCCGCGCATGTGAAGAGCGGCAAGCTGCGTGCGCTCGCGGCCTCCAGTGCAAAGCGCACGCCGCTGGCTCCGGACGTGCCGACGGTCGCCGAGAGCGGCGTACCGGGCTTCGACATGGTGACCTGGTGGGGCGCGGTGGTCCCGGCGAAGACGCCTGCGCCGATCATCGACCGCCTGAACGTGACGCTGCGCAAGTCGCTCGAGTTCGCGGATACCCTGGAGCGCTTCGCGGCGCTGGGCATCGACGTGCAATCGAGCACCCCGGCGGCCTTCCGCGCATTCATGGCGGCGGAACTGGCGCGCTATGCGAAGCTTTCGAAGCAGGTCGGACTGAAGAACGAGTGATTGCGACCCCATCGCAGTACCGGTCCAGGTAGCGGGCACGGTCCGTTCGATGTGTACGCATGGCCATCAACATGAAAGGTGAACCAATGTACCGAACGATCGCGGCGGCACTGCCCGCCCTTGCCCTGGGCAGCGTGAGCGGCCTGGGCGCCCTGAGCCTCCTGCAACCGCTGCCTGCGATGGCGCAGCAACAGTGGCCGGCCAAGCCGGTGCGCATGGTGATCCCGTGGCCGCCCGGTGGCGGCACCGACATTCTGGGGCGGGTCATCTCCGATCCGCTGGCGCAGGCGCTCGGCCAGCCGGTCATCGTCGAGAACCGCGGCGGCTCGAACGGCGTGATCGGCGCCGAGGTGGTCGCGCGCGCCGCGCCCGATGGCTACACCATCATGTTCCACAGCGTCACCTCGCACATCCTGAATCCGTCCTTCTATCCCAAGCTGCCCTACGACACCGTCAACGACTTCCAGTCGGTGACGCTGGTCGGCGACCTGCCGCTGGCGGTACTTGCGCATCCGTCGCTGCCGGTGCGCAACGTCAAGGAACTGGTCGCACTGGTGAAACAGCAGCCCGGCAAGATGTCGTATGCCTCGTTCGGCGTGGGCAGCATGAGCCACCTCGGCGGCGAGATGTTCATGGGCATGCTCGGGCTGAAGATGGTGCATATCCCCTACAAGGGCGGCAACCCGGCGATGGTCGACCTGATGGGCGGGCATGTGCCGCTCTTCTTCGCCAGCCTGCCCACCGTGCCGGAGCCGGTGAAGGCTGGCAAGGTGCGCGCACTGGCGATCACCTCGGCCGGGCGCAGCCCGCTGCTGCCCGACGTGCCGTCGGTCAACGAGGCCGCCGGCATCAAGGGCTACGAGGCCACCATCATGTACGGCGTGCACACGCCGGCCAAGGTCTCGCCGGACATCGTGCGCAGGCTGAACGAGGTGATGGGCAAGGTGCTGCGGTCGTCCGATACCGTCGCGAAACTGCAGGCGCAAGGCATGGCTACGACCATCCCGGGCACGCCCGAGCAGATGACCGCCTACATCAAGGAAAACATCCCGCGCTGGGCGAAGGTGATCCGCGACGCCAACATCCGGCTCGACTAGATTCCGGGCGGCCGGGTCGCTTCCTGGCGCCGCTTACGCACGATTCTTGCATTACCCTCCGGCACACCGTCGGGCACCGTCGACGCACGCAACAGACCCAGAGAAGAAAGGAATACGTACAAATGTTCAACCCGTTCCAGCCCCTGCAACTGATCGAGACCGAAGTGTTCGCGACGCTGCCCGCCAAGTACCGCAAGAAGCAGTACAGCGACTGGGCGCATCCGAACCGCCAGGGCACCGAGATCGAGTGTTTCCTCGAAGGCCCGTCGTTCGACCGTGACGGCAACCTGTGGTTCGTCGACTGCGCGTTCGGCCGTATCTTCCGCGCCGACCCGAAAGGCAACATCGAACTCGCTCTGCAGTACAACGGCTGGCCCAACGGCCTGAAGTTTCACAAGGACGGTCGCATCTTCGTCGCCGACTACAAGCTGGGCATCCTGACCATCGATCCGAAGACGATGAAGATCGAGGAAGTGCTGCGCACCGCGTTCAGCGAAGGCTTCAAGGGCTGCAACGACCTGCACTTCGCGACCAATGGCGACCTGTACTTCACCGACCAGGGCCAGACCGGCATCGCCGACCCGACCGGCCGCGTGTTCCGCTGGCGCGCCGACGGCTCGCTCGACCGCCTGTGCAACAACGTGCCCAGCCCGAACGGCATCACCCTGTCGACCACCGAGAAGCACTGCTATGTCGGCGTCACGCGCTCGAACTCGGTGTGGCGCCTGCCGTTGATGCAGGACGGCTCGATCTCCAAGACCGGCGTCGCGATCCAGCTCTCGGGTGGCGTCGGCGGCCCGGACGGCATCGAGATGGACGGCGAGAACGGCCTGTTCGTCTGCCAGCTGGGCGTCGGTGTCTGGCGCTTCGATGCGAACATGCTGCCCACGCACCTGATCCACTCGACCAACCATGCGCACCACCACCTGGCCAACATCTGCTTCGGCGGCCCCGACCTGAAGACGCTGTACATCACCGAGTCACTGTCGGGCGATATCCTGATGGCGAAGCTGCCGGTCGCCGGCAAGCGCATCTGGGGCCTCAGCTGATCGAGGGCAACAGGCAAGCGACACCCGCGGGCCGCGCCGGCTCGCGGATGCATGCAACGACCGCGGGCCACGACGGCTCGCGGATGTGGGCAACGCCCGAGGGCCGCACCGGCCCGGGGGCGCGCAAAAACCAAGGGGCAGCATCGCGCCCCCGGAGAGCACGATGAAGAAGATCCAGAGCGTCCTGATTTACGGTTACGGCGTGATGGGCCGAGGCGTGGCGAAGACCTTCGCCCAGGCCGGGTTCCAGACCATGGTCCGCTCGGCACGCGCCGCGTCGATCACCGACCTGCCGGCCGGCGTCACCGCGGTGGCGACGCTGCCTCCGAAGGCGCCCGACCTGATCATCGAACTGGTGCCGGAGATCGTCGAGACCAAGCAGCAGGTGTTCGCCGACGTCGAGGCAGCCTACGAGGGTCAGGACTACCTGCTCGGCACCGGGACCTCCGGGCTCGACCTGGTCGAACTCGCGAAGACGCTGAAGCATCCGGAAAAGTTTCTCGGCATCCACTACTTCATGCCGGCCGATACTGCACCGGTGGTCGAAGTGATGGGCGGCCCGGTCTCCTCGCGCGAATCGGTGGACGTCACCGCCGATGCGCTGCGCCGCTCCGGCAAGGAGACCGTGGTGCTGTACAAGCCGATCATCGGCTTTCTGGTCAACCGGCTGCAGCATGCGATCCTGAACGAGGCCTACTACCTGATCGAGGCGGGCGTTGCCGATGCCGCGGCGATCGACCATGCGGCGCGTCGCCTGCTCGCCCCGCGGATGGTGCTCAACGGACTGATCCAGCAGAAGGACATCAGCGGCCTGAAGATCCACGCCGAGGCCCAGGCGTCCATCGTGCCGGCGCTGTTCCACACCAACGTGCCCAATCCGATGCTGCAGGCGATGGCCCGGCGCGGCGAGACCGGCCTGGCCGCCGGCAAGGGCTTCTATGACTGGGCCGGCTGCGATACCGATGCGGTACGCAAGCAGGCCTCGTCACAGTTGTCCGCGCTGCTGAAGTTCATCGACCACGACCTGCCGAAGGCGCTGCCGGCCACCGAGCCGAAGCCGCGCGACCCGCGGCAGCCGGGGTGACCGACGGGATCACCCGCGCCCGGGAGATCCTGGGCCGGGTGTTCGGCTATCGCGACTTCCGCGGGCCGCAGCAGGCGATCATCGGCCACGTGGTCGAGGGCGGCGATGCACTGGTGCTGATGCCCACCGGCGGCGGCAAGTCCCTGTGCTACCAGATCCCGTCGATCGTGCGCGAGGGCACCGGCGTGGTCGTGTCGCCACTGATCGCACTGATGCAGGACCAGGTCGACGCGCTCAAGCTCGCCGGGGTTGAGGCGGCCTTCCTCAACTCCTCGCTCGATGCAGGCACCGCCCGCGCAGTGGAGCAGGCGTTCGTCGCAGGCCACCTCGACCTCCTGTACGTCGCGCCGGAACGGCTGCTCACCGACCGCTTCCTGTCCCTGCTCGAACGTTCGAAGGTCGCGCTGTTCGCCATCGACGAGGCGCACTGCGTGTCGCAGTGGGGCCACGACTTCCGGCCGGAGTACATCCAGCTCTCCGTGCTGCACGAGCGCTTCCCGGCAGTGCCGCGGATCGCGCTCACCGCGACCGCGGACGGAATCACCCGGCAGGAGATCATCGACCGCCTCGCGCTGCAGGATGCGCGCCACTTCGTGTCGAGCTTCGACCGGCCGAACATCCGCTACCGGGTGGTCGAGAAGGACGCCGCGCGCGAGCAGTTCGGCCGCTTCCTGCGCGACGGCCATCAGGGCGAGGCCGGAATCGTCTACTGCCAGTCGCGGCGCAAGGTCGACGAGACGGCGATCTGGCTTTCAGGGCTGGGCGTGGCGGCCCTGCCCTACCATGCCGGGCTGGATGCCGAGGTGCGGCGCGTGCACCAGCAGCGCTTCCTGCGCGAGGACGGGATCGTGATGGTGGCCACCGTCGCCTTCGGCATGGGCATCGACAAGCCTGACGTGCGCTTCGTAGCCCACCTGGACCTGCCGCAGAGCCTCGAGGGCTACTATCAGGAGACCGGACGCGCCGGGCGCGATGGCGAGGCCTCCGAGGCTTGGCTCGCCTACGGGTTGTCCGACGTGGTGCTGCTGCGCAACCGCATCGATGAATCGGGTTCTCCGGACGAGGTCAAGCGGGTCGAGCGCCAGAAGCTCGAGGCGATGCTCGGCTACTGCGAGACCACCGAGTGCCGGCGCCGGGTGCTGCTCGACTACTTCGGCGAGGCGCTCGAGCCCGACTACCGCTGCGGAAACTGCGACAACTGCCTCGAGCCGCCGGAGACCCAGGACGGCACGGTAGCCGCGCAGAAGCTGCTCTCGGCGGCGCTGCGCACCGGCCAACGCTTCGGCGCCGGCCACCTGATCGACCTGCTGCTCGGCAAGGCCACGCCACGGATGGTCCAGTTCGGCCACGACCGACTGCCGACCTTCGGCATCGGCAGCGAACTCGACGACCTCGGATGGCGCGCGGTCGCGCGTCAGCTGGTCGCCGCCGGCTACCTGCATGCGAACAGCGAGCGCTACGGTGCGCTGCAGCTGACCGAGCCGGCGCGCGGGCTGCTCAAGGGCGAAGTCTCGATCCGCATCCGCAAGGCCGTGCGGCGGAAGACGGGAGCGCGCGACCGCGCTGGCCGTGCGACGCGTCCGGCAGCGCTGCCACCGGGCATCGACGAGGCCTTGCTCGAGGCACTGCGCGCCTGCCGCCGCAGGCTCGCGAGCGAGCAGGGCGTTCCGGCCTATGTGGTGTTCCATGACGCGACGCTGGTCGAGATGGCGCTGCTCAAGCCGGGAACCCTCGACGAACTGCGCCAGGTCAGCGGCGTCGGCGACACCAAGCTCGCGCGCTACGGCGAGGCGTTCCTGGCGGCGGTGCGCGAGGCGACGTAGCGGCCGCGAACAGCCATGCCGCACGACCCGGTTGACGTATAGTGGGCCGTACCGTAACGCGGCCCGGCGCATGACGGGCAACGGCCCACTGGAGGAGACACATGGACCTGAGGCCCCTGCACCCCGACTTCGGCGCCGAATTGCTCGGCGTCTCGCTCGCCGATGTCGCCACCCCCGGTGCGCTCGGAGAAGCCGCTTACGCCCTCGTGCGCGCGGCGTTCGAGGCGCACTCGGTGCTGCTGTTCCGCGGACAGGAGATCACCGACGAGCTGCAGGTCGCCTTCTCGAGGCGCTTCGGCACGCTCGAGGTGGCGAAGGTTGCCTCGCTCGGCGAGGGCACGCCGTTCAGCATCCTGACCAACGTCGATCCCGCGACCGGCAGGCTGGTGCCGCCTGACCACAAGGAGGCGCTGCGCGCGAAAGCGAACCAGCTCTGGCACACCGACAGCTCGTTCAAGCAGCATCCGGCGCTCGCCTCGGTACTGTCGGCGCGGATCATCCCGCCCACCGGCGGCGAGACTCAGTTCGCGTCCCAGCGCGCCGCCTGGCATCGCCTGCCCGAGGCGACGAAGGCACGGCTGTTCGATGCCTGCGTCTGGCACGATTATGCGCACTCGCGCGGACAGATCGCGCCCCACCTCGCCTCCGATCGCGAGCGAGCGGCGATGCCCGCGGCCTGCTGGCGGATCCGCTGGCGCAACCCGGCCAACGACCACGATTCCCTCTACCTTGCCTCGCATGCGTATCAGGTCGAAGGCATGGACGAGGCGGACTCGAAGGCGCTGCTGGCCGAACTGATCGCACACATCACCGACCCGGCCCATGTGTACACCCACGAGTGGCAGGCGGGCGATGTCGTGATGTGGGACAACCGGGCGACGATGCACCGCGGCCGGCCATGGCCGGCCAGCGACCACGCCCGGCTGATGAAACGCACGACGATCAGCGCAACCGAGGACGACGGTCTGGCAGGCGTACGGCCGCCGGCGAGCGCACGCGCCGCGGCCACCGCGGCCTGACGCTGCGGCCCCCTGCTGTCGGCCACACCGACGGTCGCCAGGCCGGATCGGCGCCGTCCGGCGCGCGGACGAAGATCGACGCGGCATGCATGGCCTAGCGCGAACGGTACCATCGGATGGCCGGCCAGGACACGGCTGTCGCCGGTCCGAACGGACGATACGCCCGGGCTCCGGGCGCCCCTGCCACTGCGAGCGAACGCTCAGGAATGGCTTCCACCGCCCCCGTCACCGCCCTGTTCCGCCGATGGCGTGCCCTGCTGCTGTGCCTGCTGATCGCCGTGTGCACCGGATGCTCACGCGACCCGGGGCCGGGCGATGCAGCCCAGGACAGCGCGGATCGGCCGGCAGCGCTACCGCAAGCCGACGCCCTCGCGCAGCTCGGGCGGGCGGTGTTCTTCGACACCAGCCTGTCCAGCCCGCCCGGCCAGTCGTGCGCGTCCTGCCATGATCCGGCCTGGGCGTTCGCCACGCCGCGCGATCGGATGCAGGCAGGCATGGCGCCGGGTGCGGACGGCGCGCGCTTCGGCATGCGCAATCCACCGACGCTGATGTACGCCGCATTCAGCCCGGCGCGGCGCGTGGATCCCGTGCGCGGCGTACTGGTCGGCGGCCTGATGCACGACCAGCAGGCCGACTCGCTCGAGGACCAGGCTCTGCGGCCGTTGTTCCACCCTGCCGAGATGGCCAATCCGTCACCGGCGGCGCTGGTGGCGAAGTTGCGCCGCACCCCTTACGCGGCACAGTTCGACCGGCTGTTCGGGCGCAGCGTCCTGGCCGATCCCGGCACTGCGATGCAGGCAGTGGCCGCGGCCGTCGCCGCCTACCAGCGCGAGCCCGAGTTCGCCCCGTTCAGTTCCAAGTTCGACGCGGTGATGGACGGGCGTGCCGCCTTCGACGCCAGCGAGTCCCGCGGGTGGGAAGTGTTCCGCGACCCGCGGCGCGGTAACTGCGTCGAATGTCACGCGATCGGCGACGCGCAGGGACGACGGGCGCTGTTCACTGACTTCAGCAGCCACAACCTCGGCCTGCCACCGAACCGGTCGAGTCCGTATTACCGCATGTCCGCGCCGGTCAATCCCGAGGGCGGACGGTTCATCGACATCGGCGTCGCCCGCGATCCCCGGCGCGCCGGCATGGAGGGGCGCTTCCGCGTGCCGACACTGCGCAACGTAGCGGTCACCTCGCCCTACATGCACAACGGCGTGTTCGCCTCGCTCGGCGAAGCCGTGCGTTTCTACACGACCGGCTGCATCGCCGGCAACCCGGACGGCTGGGCCGCCCCCGAAGTACCCGAGGGGCGCGAATGCCGCAAGGTCGGCCGCCTCACCCTGAACGCCCGCGATAGCGCGGACCTGGTGAACTTCATGTACACCCTCACCGACGGCTGGTACGACCCAGCCACCGGACGGCCCGGACCGATGCAGGTCGCGCCACTGCCCCCGATCATCGGCGGCGTCGGACGCGTCGCGTCCCATCCCTGATTGCCTGGGGTCACATCCCTTGATTGCCTGGGGTCAGGTCTTGCCTTTTGCCTGCGTGCCTGGGGTCAGCGCATGCTTGTGCATGATTGGGGTCACACATGATTGTGATTGGGGTCAGGTCTTGCCTTTTGACTGCGGATTACCTGGGGTCAGGTCGCCGAGAGGCAAAAGGCAAGACCTGACCCCAAGTCGCTGACCCCAAGTCGGACCCAGGTCGGAAGCTTCAGGGCGAGTGCTTCGCGGCGGGGGCGCCGACCTCGCGCTTGACCACCACTTCCTCGAACTGCAGCGGCTGGCGCTCGCCCGTAGGCAGTACGACGACGCCGGTGAAAACGACCATCGGGCGTGGCAGCCCCGGTCGGCGGACCTCCTCCGCTGGCTCGAGCACCAGCCTCAGCAGCCCGGCGGGAGGCGCTTCCTGTTCGAGGTAGTCGATCGTGCGCTGGCCGCAGCGCTCCGCCACCTTCGCCGGCTTCCAGTAGGTGCGGTCGTACAGCCGGTTGCCGTCGACCTTGTTGACCAGCAGTTGCGCCCCCTCAAGGGCACGCTCGACCTGCAAGCGGAACAGCAGCCCCTTGCCCAGCGCCACGTAGGTCGCGGGGCGGATGCGCGCGCCAGCGGTGGCTGCAGGGCAGGCTGCCTCCGGCTCGACGGGAGCGGCCGACTGCGCCACGGCCGGCAAAGTTGCGGCCAGCAGCGCAAGCGCGATTACTGGCAGCACGGCAGCCACGACGCCCACCCATGCACGCTCAGCGCAGCCGGTTGATCAGGCTTGACGTGTCCCACCGCCGGCCGCCCGCGTGCTGCACGTCGGCATAGAACTGGTCGACTAATGCAGTGACTGGCAACAGCGCGCCGTTGCGCTTGGCCTCGTCGAGCACGAGCCCGAGGTCCTTGCGCATCCAGTCGACCGCGAAACCGAAGTCGAACTTCCGCTCGACCATCGTCCGCCCCCGGTTGTCCATCTGCCAGCTCTGCGCGGCACCCTTGCCGATCACCGCGAGCACCGCGTTCATGTCGAGTCCGGCGCGCTGGCCGAAGGCGATCGCCTCGGACAGGCCCTGGACCAGTCCCGCGATGGCGATCTGGTTGACCATCTTCGCCAGCTGGCCAGACCCGCTTGGTCCGAGCAGCGTCACCGCCTGGGCATACGCGCCGGCCACCGGGGCGACGACATCGAAGGTCTTCGCGTCGCCGCCACACATCACGGTCAGCATGCCATTGACCGCACCCGCCTGCCCTCCGGACACCGGCGCATCGATGAAGCCCAGTCCCTTGGCCGCCGCCAGCGCGGAAAGCTCGCGCGCGATGTCCGCGGACGCGGTGGTGTGGTCGACGAAGATCGCACCCGCCGCCATGCCGGCAAATGCGCCGCTGGCGCCGTCGCCCACCACCACCGAGCGCAGGTCGTCGTCGTTGCCCACGCAGGCGAACACGATGTCCGCACCGGCGGCTGCGGTGGCCGGCGTAGCCGCCGACGCGCCGCCGTACTCGGCCACCCACTGCGCGGCCTTCGCCGCGGTGCGGTTGTAGACCGTGACCGAATGCCCGGCGTGCGCCAGGTGCCCGGCCATCGGATAGCCCATCACGCCCAACCCCAGGAAGGCCACCTTTCGCGGCGGCACGGTTGCATAGGTCTTCGCCATGGTCAGAGGGCCCTCTGGTACTTGCGCACCTTCGACTCGTCGACCTCGACGCCCAGGCCGACGCCCCCCGGTACCTCTGCATGTCCCTCGACCACGCGCAGCGGCCGGGCGACGATGTCGTCAGCCAGGTACTGGTTGGTGATCGAAAGTCCCCAGTCGAGCCCGGGCAGCGCCGCGGCGAGGTGCAGCACGCCGGCGATACCGATGCTCGATTCCGCCACCTTGTTCGCCAGGTTCACGCGCATGCCGAGCTTCGCGCACAGCACGCCGGCCTCGAACACTTCACGCATGCCGCCGAGTTTGATCGTCTTCAGGCTCACGCCGCTGGCCGCCTTCATGTCGTGGTGGCGCTGGATATCCTCCAGGCCGTGCAGGCCCTCGTCGGCGCCGATCAGCACGCTGCTGGCCGAGGCTACCCGCGCCATGCCGGCGAGGTCTTTGGAGCGCACGGGCTGCTCGAAGAAATCGAGCCGGGAACCCTTGACCACGTCGACGTAGGCCAGCGCCTGCTCGACCGAATAGCCCTGGTTGGCATCGGACGAGATCAGGTTACCCTCGCCCAGGACTTCGCAGATCGCGAGCGACCGGCGCGCGTCGTCGGTCGCCTCGCCGGTACCCACCTTGATCTTGTACGCGACGAAGCCCGCAGCCTTGCGCGTCCTCGATTCGGCGACGTCGCCGTCGGTGGAGCCAGTGCCGATCAGCCAGAGCACCGCCATCCGCTCGCGGCGCTGCTCGCCGAACAGCTTCCACGCAGGGATGCCGGCAGCCTTGGCCGTGAGGTCCTGCAACGCCATCTCGATCGCCGACTTGGCTGCATGGTTGCCGTAGAGCGCGAACGCCCAGTCCGACTCGATCGACGGCAGGTCCTCGACGTTGCGGCCCTCGATCGCGGGCGCGAGGTAGCGTACCGCCGCGACCATGCTCTCTACCGTCTCGCCCGTCATGTGCGGGGCCGAGGCGGCCTCGCCCCAGCCGACGCTGCCATCGGCCGCCTCGACGCGCACCAGCAGGTTGTCGGCGGTACGGATCTCGACGCCGGCCATCTTCATCGGCTTTGCCATCGGCAGCGCGACGGCGATCGCCTCGATGCGCTTGATCTTCAGCATGGGTTCCTCCAGGGGTTGTCGGTGGGACGCCGCTCAGCCGCGGCGCGGCTTGCGCGGCTCGCGCTGAACGTCCATCGTGTAGGTGAACCGGTGTTCCGGGTGAACGGTCACCGAGTTCTCGAAGTTCTCGCCGCTCGCGCCGAAGTAGCGCCGTACAAAGGTCAAGGCGGGACTGCCGCTGGCGACCTTGAGCGGGCGTGCGAGGCGCGAAGGTATGCGACTGGCGAAGATCTCGAACCGTGCACGAACGGTCGGTTCCCCGAACATGCGCTCGACCTGCTGGTACACGTGCGTCTGCGCATGGTCGACCGCATCGACTACCTTGCTGTAGCGTGGCAGCAGGTAGATGTCGGTCCAGCCAAGCGGCTCGGGGGCGGAGTTGGTGCGCCGGATCGCGCTGATCCGGAACCAGCGGGTGCCGACCTCGCAGGCGAGCAACTGCGCGAGCGCCTTGTCGGCGACCACCAGCCGGCTGCTGACGTTCTCGCGGAAGGTGTCCGCCGGGTAGTTCATCAGTTCCTCGACGTTCTTCACGCTCTGCGTGAAGGCAGTGGGCGTCTCGGAAGCGACGACGACGGAGCCCGCGCCCGGCCTGCGTACGAGCAGCCCGCGCTCGGTAATCGTGCGCAGGGCCTCCCGCACGGTGTAGCGACTGGCGTCAAAGCGCTTGCACAGTTCGACCTCAGGTGGCAGCAGGCCGCCGACCGGCAGCACGCCCGAGCGGATCTCGTCGATCAGTCGCTGGGTGATCACCTGGTACAGGGGCGCGGTGGCGCGGCCGCGCGCCGGCTCGGCGCCGGCGGCCCGCTTCGATCGCTCGCCGTCGACTGGTGATTCCACGCTGTTGCTCCGCTGGGTGCCGCTTCACCGAAACGCTGTCGATGGTAACATTTGTCCGGACAAAACATCCGGCAGGGATTCCGCTGCCCGACGTGGTCCGCCCGCCCGGCAGCGCAGTCCTGCTGCGGCCCCGGGCGGTACCACCACGGCAGTCCCACGGGTCCAGCAAGCTCAACCACCACCCATCTGAGGGGAGACGGAAGCAATGGCAACGAGGGGCACGAAGGCCAGCAAGGCCGATTCCGGCAAGGCGAAGGCAAAGGCGAAGGCGACGATCGCGACCGCACGGGCGCGCAAGTACACCGACATCCTGTTCGAGGTGAAGGACCAGGTCGCCTGGATCACCATCAACCGTCCGCGCGTGCTCAACGCGTTCCGCGAACAGTCGCTCGACGAGATGATCGACGCGCTCAAGGCCACCCGCGAAGACCCGTCTATCGTCTGCGCGGTGATCACCGGCACCGGCGACCGCTCCTTCTCCGCGGGCGGCGACTTCTACGCGATGAAGCGTCTGAACTTCACCAACGCCTACATGTGGAACGACCGCATGCTGGGTCTGGCGATGACCATCCGCGGCCTGCCGATCCCGGTGATCGCGATGGTCAACGGCTGGTGCATGGGCGGTGGCCACGAGCTCGCGCTGTGGTGCGACCTGGTGATCGCATCCGAGAACGCTGTGCTCGGCCAGACCGGTGCCAAAGTCGGCGCCTGCCCGACGGTCGGCGCAACCCAGTACCTGCCGCGCATCATCGGCGAACGCCTCGCACGCGAGATGATCTTCTGCGCGCGCCGCTTCCCGGCAAAGGAAGCCGTCGAGGTCGGCCTGATCAACAAGTGCGTACCGCAGAAGGACCTGCTCGCCGAGACGCTGAAGTGGTGCGAGACGATGAAGGGCCACAGCGCGCTGACGCTGCGCATGACCAAGAAATCGCTCAACTTCGAGTCCGACAACCTGTACTCGTCGTGGCAACACGGCATGGAACTGCTCGCGCACGTGTGGGGTTCTCCCGAGGCCAACGAGGGCATGGATGCGTTCCTCGCCGGCCGCAAGCCGAACTTCCAGCAGTTCCGCATGCAGGCCAAGAAGGAACTGCAGAGCTACATGGACGGCTACGAGCGCAACCTCAACGAGCCGCCCGAGATGCGCAAGCTCCACAAGTAAGGCGATGACGATGAGCGCACCTTCTGTCTCCGGTGGGTCGAACGGCGGGCCAGCGGGCGCGCTCGAAGGCATCCGGGTCCTGGACCTGACCCGGGTGCTGGCCAGGCCGCTGTGCGCCCAGATGCTGGGCGACCTCGGCGCGGACGTGATCAAGGTGGAACCTCCGGGCGCGGGCGACGACACCCGCACCTGGGGACCGCCCTGGGTCTCGAAGCCCGGCGCGACGCCGGGTGATGCCGAGGCGGCCTACTACCTCGGCGCGAACCGTAACAAGCGGTCGATCACCCTCGACCTCGGCCAGTCGGACGGCCGTGAACTGCTCGGCAGGCTGATCGAGAAGGCCGACGTGGTGGTCGACAACTACAAGCGGGGCACGCTCGCCCGCTGGGGCTTCGATGACGCCTGGTTCGAGGCCCACGCGCCACGCGCGATCCGCGCCAGCGTCACCGGCTACGGAACCACCGGGCCGAAGGCGGCGCTGCCGGGCTACGACTTCATCGCCCAGGCCGAGTCCGGGCTGATGAGCATCTGCGGCGACGTTGACGGCGAGCCGATGAAGTATGGCGTGGCGATCGTCGACATCGCCACCGGTCTTATCACCACCAACGGCGTGCTGGCCGCGCTGGCCGCCCGCCAGCGCACCGGTCGCGGCCAGAAGGTGGAGGCCTCGCTGTACGAGACCGGGCTGTTCCTGCTCGCCAACGTGGCGATGAACCACCTCGCCAGCGGCCGCGACGCGCGCCGCTTCGGCAACGGGCACCCGAACATCGTGCCCTACACGACCTACCCCGCGGCCGACGCGATGATCGCGGTGGCGGTGGGCAACGACGCACAGTTCGCGAAGTTCGCCGAACTGGTCGGCGAACCGGGGTGGGCGAGCGACCCGATGTTCGCCACGAACGCCGAACGCATCGCCAACCGCGAGCGGCTGGATGCGTCGATCGGGCTGCGTACCCGGGAGCATCCCGCGGACGCCTGGATCGCCGCCATGCGTGGTGCGGGCATCCCGTGCGCACGGATCAACACCGTCGCACAGGCAATGGCTGACGAGCAGACCGAAGCTCGCGGCATGGTCGTGCCGATGTCGCACGAGGGCTATGGCGACTTCCGTACCCTCGGCTGCCCGGTCAAGCTGTCGGACACACCCGCCACCTACCGCAAGGCCCCGCCGCGGCTGGGCGAGCACGGCGACGAGATCCTGCGCACCGAGCTCGGGCTGGACGAGGCACAGGTGGCCCGGCTTCGCGCCGCGCGCGTAGTGGGAGGCTGACACAATGTTCACCGCTCTTGCCCACGTGTCGATCGCGGTGCCGGACCTGCAGGCGGCGATCGACACCCTGCAGTCCCGCTACGGACTCACAGCCGGCGAGGTGATGGAGAACGCGCAGCAGCAGGTGCGCATGACCTACATCGAGCTGGCCAACGCGCGCATCGAGCTGATGGCCCCCACCGGCCCCGACTCGCCGATCGCGGCCTTCCTCGAGCGCAACCCGCGCGGCGGTATCCACCACTTCTCGCTCGGCACCGGGGACGTGGCGGCCACCGCCGCGATCCTGCGCGCCGACGGCGTGCAGGTACTGGGCGACCCCGCTACCCAGCGCAACGTGCACGGCGACCCGATCGCGTTCATCCATCCGAAGGCCTTCCTCGGCGCGCTGGTCGAGATCGAACCGGACGCCGGCGGGCACGGCTGAGCATCCGGTGGGCGCGTGCTATAAAGCGCTCCCACCATGGCCCAGATCCCTACCCTGAGCGAGGCCTCGACCGCGCTCGTCACGCTCGGCACCAGCCTGCAGCAGCCCGCCACGCTGTGGCAGCTGGTAGCCATCGCGCTCGCGCTCGGCTTTGCCTGGGCCCTGCGCCAGTGGCTGCAACCGAAGCTGCTGCGGATCGAGGGACGCTGGAAGTCGAGCTTGGCCGGCCTCGAACGCGCGCTGTTCCCGACGGTCGGCCTGCTGCTGCTGATGCCGGCCCACGCGTTGCTGTCCGAGGGCCGCAGCGCCGGGCTCCTCGGGCTCGCCAGCTCGCTGCTGGCGGCGCTGGCGATCATGCGCGTGCTCGCCTGGCTGCTGCGCTCGGCCTTCGAGCGCTCGCCCGCCGTCGATGCCTGGGAGCGCCTGATCGGCTGGACCGTCTGGATCGGGCTCGCGCTGCACCTGACCGGCGTGCTGCCGGCGATCATCCGCATCCTCGACGGCATCACCCTGCCGATCGGCAGGGGCCACGTGTCCGTCCTGCTGATGATGCACGGCGCGCTGTCCGTCGTGCTGACGCTGCTGGTGGTGCTCTGGATCGCGCGCCTGATCGAGACACGACTGATGGGCGCACAGGCAATGGACATGAACCTGCGCGTGATCTTCGCCAAGATGTCGAAGGCCGGGCTGATCCTGGTCGGCGTGCTGGTGGCACTGTCCGCGGTCGGCCTCGACATCACGCTGCTTTCAGTGTTCGGCGGCGCGCTGGGCGTCGGCCTGGGCTTCGGCCTTCAGAAGATCGCCAGCAACTACGTCAGCGGCTTCATCATCCTCGCCGATCGATCGATTTCGCTCGGCAACACGGTGGTCATCGACAACCGGGAAGGCGTCGTGACCCGCATGACTGGCCGCTACGTGGTGGTGCGCAGCCTGGACGGGAACGAGGCGATCGTCCCGAACGAGACATTCATCACCAGCACGGTGATCAACCAGTCCTACAGCGACCACAAGGTCCGTGTGGCGGTGCCGCTGCAGATCGCCTACGAGTCTGACCTCGAGGCGGTGATCGAACTGATCGTGTCGGTCGCCGCCCGCCACCCTCGGGTCCTGGCCGAACCGGCGCCGTCGGTCCTGGTCCGTCTGTTCGGGGAGAGCGGCATAGACCTGGAACTCGGGGTCTGGGTCGGTGACCCCGACCGCGGCCGCAACAACCTCCGGTCCGATCTCTACCGCGACCTGTGGAAGGCATTCCGGGAACACGACGTACGTATTCCCTACCCGCAGCGCGAGCTCCGCATCCTGCCGCCAGGCGCGCCACAAGCGACTGATCTGTCGGGCTTTTCGGAATCTGTCCGGAAACCCTGACGGCACGACCAGCGGCAGGTGGTTTTTCGGTAGACTGGCGGAACTTCCGTCAATAACAGGACACTTGATGCTCTCCGGCCTGATCGATCTTCCGTGGTGGGGTTACGTGGTCTATGCGCTGGCAATGACGCACGTCACCATCGCAGCCGTCACGATCTACCTGCACCGCCACCAGGCGCACCGCGGCCTCGACCTCCATCCCGTCGTCTCGCACTTCTTCCGCTTCTGGCTCTGGCTGACCACCGGCATGGTCACGCGCGAGTGGACCGCCATCCACCGCAAGCACCACGCGCGCTGCGAGACGATCGAGGATCCGCACAGCCCGCAGATCTTCGGCATCCGCAAGCTGCTGCTCGAAGGCAGCGAGCTCTACCGTGCCGAGGCGAAGAACCGCGAGACGATCGAGAAGTTCGGCAGCGGCACGCCGAACGACTGGATCGAGCGCAACCTGTACTCACGCCGTTCGGTGATGGGCCCCTACACGATGCTGGCGATCAACGTCGTGCTGTTCGGGCCGATCGGCATCACGATCTTCGCCGTGCAGATGCTGTGGATCCCGGTGATGGCCGCTGGCGTCATCAACGGCGTCGGACACTACTGGGGCTACCGCAACTTCGCGGCCGAGGATGCCAGCCGCAACATCCTGCCGTGGGGCATCATCATCGGCGGCGAGGAGCTTCACAACAACCACCACGCCTACCCCAGCTCGGCCCGCCTGTCGTCCAAGTGGTACGAGTTCGACATCGGCTGGATGTATATCCGGCTGATGGAGATGGTCGGGCTGGCGCGGGTCAAGAAGGTCGCGCCGGCGGTGCGGCTCGACGCCACCAAGACCGTCGCCGACGTGGGCACGCTGGACGCCGTCATCGCGCACCGCTACGACGTACTGTCGCGCTACGGCAAGATGCTCTCGGTGACCTGGCGCCAGGAAGTGACAAAGCTCAAGCTCACCCCGGCGATGCCCAACCTCGACCTGTCGTCGCTGCGCCACTGGCTGCAGCGCGACGCCGAGGAGGTCCCGGAGACTGTGCGCCCGGCACTGACCGAGGTCCTCAGCCGCAGCGAGGCGCTGCAGAAGACCTATGCGATGCGCCAGGAACTGTCTGCGCTGTGGGCGCGCTCCACCGCATCGAAGGAGCAGCTGGTGCACCAGCTGCAGGACTGGTGTGCGCGCGCCGAGCAGAGCGGTGTGACCCAGCTGCGCGAATTCTCGATGCGCCTGCGCTGCTACGCCTGAGGCAGCACCGCTGGCGGCCGCGAGCCGCCGGCCCGAGACGAAATGAAACGGGGTCGCCTGTGACCCCGTTTCATTTTCTGCAGCCCACCCATCGCCGGCGCCTGGGCAGCGACGACGATCTGACCGGCGCGCCGGTCAGATCAGGCCATGGGCTGCGTGGCCAGCATCGACGGTCGCTGCGCGAAGGGCACGAACCAGGCCGCCAGTGCCGGGCGCCCCACCCGCCAGTCGTCAGCGCCGAAGCGGAAGTCCAGCCAGGCGAGCGTCGCCGCCACCGAGATCGAGCCGATCGTCGGCTCCACGGCAAGCGCCTGCGCGTCGGCCTCGAGGAAATCCAGCGCCTGGCGCCATTTCGCCCGCTGCCCGTCCTGCCACGCGGTCCAGTGCAGTTCCTTCGGCGCGAGCGCCGTCTGGTAGCGCACGCCGATCGCGGCATCGAGGATGCCGTCAGCCACCGCCTGCTGGCGCAGCGCGCTCCAGCGCGCAGGTCCGGGCACCGGGAACAGCTTGCGGCCGGCGTTCAGGCTGTCGAGGTATTCGCAGATCACCGGCGAATCGAACAGCGCAAATCCGTCGTCGGTGACCAGTGTCGGCAGCTTCATCAGCGGGTTGGCCTTCGCGAGGTCACCGTTCGCCTTGAGCGGCGACACCACGGTCGCGACCTCCTCGATCCGAGCGGCAAGGCCGGCCTCGTGCGCGACCAGGCGCACCTTGCGGGCGAACGGCGATGCGGAACTGATGTAGAGCTTCACGGTGCCTCCTCCAGGCGGTCGTCGGAGTCCGGATCCTACGCCGCCCGGGGCATCGTGTCCGACCCCGTTCCCGACCCCGTTCCCGCCCCCGGGACAACCCTTGCCTGCGGCTGCCAGCGCGTCAGAGACGTGCCCGGTGGGTATCGGCGGCGAGCGGCTCGGCCGCGCACCGGGCGAGCACGGCACGCATCACCCGATGGATGTCGTCGACGGAAGCTTCGGCCAGCGCGAACTCTGGGGCCAGGCGCACCACCGTGGCGCAGATCTCGTCGAGCAACGCGGCCTCGTCGATCCGCACCAGGCGCCCGTCGCGCATGACCAGTTCGCCATCGACCACCACCAGGTCGAGGCCGGCCCCGCGCTCGCCGTAGACCAGTTGCCGGACCGGATCGGCCAGCGGCGTGAACGCGATAGTGTCGAGCCGCCAGGCGCACAGGTCCGCGATCGCGCCCACCTCGATGCGGCCCAGACGGTCGCCGAATCCGAAGGCCCGCGCGCCCCCCGCGGTCGCGATCGACAGGGCCTCTCGCGCATCGAGCCAGTCATCGTCGCCGCCATGCAGCTTGGACAGCGCGGCAGCCGACCCCACCGTGGTCAGCATGTTCGCGGTGACCGTGGAGGACATGCCATCGGTACCCATGCCGACGTTGACCCCGGCGCGCAGCAGTGCGCGCACCGGCGCCACGCCAGAGCCGAGCATCAGGTTGCTCCAGGGATTGTGCTGGGTACTCGCGCCGGTATCGGCGAGCAACGCGATCTCGCGCGGGTTCAGCCACACGGCGTGGATCAGCGTCGTCTTTTCCTTCAGGAATCCGAGCGCATGCAGGTGTTCGACCATCGTGCGGCCGTAGAACGCCTGCCCGGTCACCACCTGCATCCGCGTCTCCTGCACGTGGGTGATCACCGGCAGGTCGAGGTCGTCGGCCAGCGCCCGCGACGCGCGCAGGAAGCCCTCGGTGCAACGCTGCGGGGCCGAGCAGGACACCAGCACGCCGACCCGGCTCGACTGCGGATGCCGGGTGCGCGCCAGTTCGCGCACCAGATCATGGAACTGCGCCGGCGAAGGCCGCGGCAGCGCACGCAGGCGGCCGAGCAGCGCAGGGTCGGCGCATTCGTCGACCCAGGGGAAGTTGTCGATCACGGCACGGTCCATCATCGCGAACCCCACCAATGCGCGCACGCCGGCATCCTCGTAGGCCTGGAATACTGCATCAAGCAGCGGCCGGTCCACGACGGCACCCAGCGTGAGGTCGTCGACCACGGTGGTGGCGCCGCTGCGCAGGCATTCGATCGCGCCGATCATGGTACGCAGGTAGGCGTCACGCGGAGTCAGCGGCACCGGCCGCACCGGCCGCACATTGTGCATCCACAGTTCGAGCGGCAGGTTCTCGTGGCGGCCGCGCTGGAAATGCTCGTGCGAATGGAAATGTCCGTTGACCATGCCGGGCACCAGCAGCCTGCGCCACAACGGCACCACCTGCCCGGTGTCGGGCAGGGTGCCTGCCGGTCCGATCGCACGGATCCGTCCGCCCTCGACCGCGACGTCCAGCGGCTCGGACAGACTGAACGTCGGGCCGAGCAGTGCGCGCGCCCCCCTCAGCAGCAAAGATGGCATCTGCTCACTCTTCCATTGACCCGGGGCAGCCGCGGCCGGCGCGCGTCCTAGCGGACATGCCGGCTGACCCCGACCACACGTTCCATCAACACCACCAGCACCGTCGTGACGGCGATCAGTACGCCGGACACCGCCGCGGCGCGCACGTCGAGGTTCGATTCGATGATGTTCCACAGCCGGATCGGCAGCACCTCGCTGCGCGCATCGGACAGGAACAGCGAGATCGCGACGTTGTCGAACGACATCATGAACGCGATGAACGCACCAGCGGCGATACCCGGCAGGACAAGCGGCAGCGTCACCGTGCGGAAGGCGAACAACGGCCCTGCGCCCAGGCTCTTCGCGCTCTCCAGCAGTACCGCGTCGATCTGGCTCAGGCTGGCGCAGGTGGTACGCAGGATGTAGGGCGTGGTGATCGCGGTGTGCCCGATCACCAGGGTCACCATCGACACGCCGGTGCCGAACACGTTGAACCAGACCAGCAGCCCGAGACCGAGGGCCAGCGTGGGCAGCATCAGCGGCGACATGAAGGCAGAGTCGAGCAGCCGCGCCCACAGCCTTGGCTGGCGCGCCAGCGCGAGCGCGGCGGCCACCGCGAGCACGGTGGAGATCGCCGTGGCCATCGCGGCCACCTTCACCGACAGCGCGGCCGCGCGCCACAGGTCGGGCGAATCGGTCACCAGCGCCTGGTACCAGCGCAGCGACCAGCCCGGCGGCGGGAAGCGCAGCGACAGACCGCTGGTGAACGATACCAGCAGCACGATGAGCGTCGGCGCGACCAGCAGCACGATGGCCACCGCCGAGAGCAGGCCGACCATGAGATGGAACGAGCCGCGCTCGGCCCGAGATGCGGCCGACTCGCCGCGCAGGGCAGCCACCGGCTTCAGGGAGTCGCGCGCGCCCTCAGCCATTCACCACCCCGCGCATCCGCCGCGCCAGCAGGTTCGTCGCGACCACGATGCCCAGCACGCTCGCGAGCAGGATCATCGCGATCGCCGCCGAGAACGGATAGTTGTTCGCCTGGATCGCCTGCTGGTAGATGTAGAACGGCATGAACATCTGCTGGCCGCCGCCGACCAGCGTCTGCGTCACGAACGCGCTGACAGAGGACGCGTACACCAGCAGGCACCCGGCCAGGATGCCCGGTGCCGACAGCGGCAGGGTTACCTGCAGGAAGGTGCGCCAGCTGCCGGCACCGAGCGACAGCGAGGCCTGGCGCAGGTTGGGATCGATGCCGGCAAGCACCGTGATGATCGGCAGCACCATCAGCGGCAGCTCGATCTGCGCCAGCGCCACGACCACAGCGGTCGGGGTGTAGAGCAGCTTCGCCGGCACCTCGAGCAGCCCGATCGCCACCAGCGCCTCGTTGACGATGCCCTGCCGGCCGAGGATGACCAGCCACGCGAAGGTGCGCACGACCGCGCTGGTCAGCAGCGGCAGCACGATCAGCAGGATCAGCACCTTCTGCCAGCGCGGCGTCGAGACCGAGTACAGATAGGCCAGCGGGTAGCCGATCAGCAACGTCAGCAGCGTCACCTTCAGCCCGAGCCAGAGCGTGGCCCAGAGCACGCCACGGTTGAAGCCGTCGCCGAGGAACTTCACGTACTGGCCGAGGTTCGCCGTCTCGAGCGACACGTCCGTGTGCAGGCTCACGTAGCCGAGCAACGCCAGTGGCCCGAGCACGAAGGCGGTGAAGAACACAGCCAGCGGCAGCACCAGCATCCATTCGCGCAGCGGCAGTCCGGCGGCTGGCGCCCCGGGCACGGCTGCCGCCGTGGCGTCCGACGGGACCGCCGTCATGCCTGGAACACCGAGACCGGGGCGCAGGGGGCCACGGCCAGCCCGGTACGCATGCCCGCCGCCAGACAGGCATGCCCGCCCGTGCGTGCCAGCGTCACCTTGACCTTGCCGCCGCCGTCGAGCGCGAGTTCGTGCACCACGGTCGGCCCGAGCGGCAGTGCCAGCTCGACCGTGGCGACCAGCAGGCCTTGCGCCGGCGGGACGAACATCAGGTGCTCCGGTCGCACCGACACCGACACCGGCCCCACGCGCGAACATGGCCCGGGCGACGCGACCGGCAGCCGGCCGCCAGCGTCGAGCTGCACCGCGAAACCCTCGCCTTCGCGCTCGAGCCGCCCTCGGAACAGGTTGGCCGTGCCGACGAAGTTCGCCACGAACAGCGAACGGGGACGGTCGTAGATCTCCTCCGGCGTGCCGAGCTGCTCGATCCGTCCTTCGCTCATGACGGCGATGCGGTCGGCCATGCTCAGAGCCTCTTCCTGGTCATGGGTAACCATCACCGTTGTGATACCGAGTTCGCGCTGCAGCCGCTTGACCTCGATCTGCATACCGAGCCGCAGGTTCTTGTCGAGGGCACCGAACGGCTCGTCGAGCAGCAGCACCGTCGGACTCACCGCCAGCGTGCGGGCCAGCGCCACCCGCTGCTGTTGCCCGCCGGACAGCTGGCGGGGCAGCCGCGCCGCATGGTCGCGCATGCGCACGAGGTCGAGCATGCGTTCCACCATGGCCATCCGCGCGGCCTTCGCCATCCCGCCGCGCGCGCGCAGTCCGTATTCGATGTTGGCCGCGACGGTCATATGCGGGAACAGCGCGTAGCTCTGGAACACGATGCCCGCGCCGCGCTCGTTCGGCGGCAGCGCGTCCACGACCTCGCCGCCGATGGTGACATGGCCATCGGTCTGCCGCATCAGGCCGGCGATGATCCGCAGCAGCGTGGTCTTGCCACAGCCGGACGGACCCAGCAGCGCGAGAAACTCGCCGGGGGCGATCGCCAGCCGGATGTCCTGCACGGCGGTGAACGATCCATAGCGGTGGGTGACGCGGTCGAGTACGACTTCTGACGGCGAACGGGCGTCGGTGGCAGTTGGGGCGCTTTGCATCCGTGCAGGGCCTCGCGGCTTGGGGTCCCTGTCAGAAAGAAAGAAGCATGCCAGCGGGCCCGCCCGTGACGCGCACCGCCGGGATGCAACTGGCACAGCGCTTGCATTTCGGTCGCTCCATGGGAGCGGACCGCGGCGCTCGACCACGGTGCGATCGCGGTTCAGCCGTGCCGATGCACCGGCAACGCGCATCCGCCGCCCTGCCCCGTCCACGCTGGTGCGCTGGCAGGGCCCGTCGAATCCACCTGGAGAACTGGACCATGAGTACCCACCTCGGCAGGCGTCGCGCAGTGCAGGGCCTGGCGGCCCTCGGAGCCGCCGGCGCATCGGGCGGCATCGGCCTGTCTTTCGCGCAGGCCAACCGGTCGTTGTCCGCCACCACCTACTTCGGCGCCTGGGAAACCGCGCACCGAGGCATCCTCGTACCGGCGTTCCAGAAGGCCTCCGGCGTCAAGCAGGTGAACCTGGTGCCGGCTCTCGCAGTGGACACCGTCTCGCGTATCGTCGCCTCGCCGAAGAAGCCTCCGTTCGACGCGATCATCCTCGACGAGGGTCCCTATATCGCCGCGCTCGGCAACGACATCTTCGAGAAGGTGCCCGCGCTGCCGAACCTGAAGGACATACCGAAGCGTTTCGTCGACCCGCGCGGCCTGGGCGTATTCGTGTCGGCGCAGATCCTCGGCATCACGTACAACACCGAACGGGTAAAGAATCCACCCCGGAGCTGGAACGACTTCCTGCGTCCGGAATACAAGGGCCGGATCGGCCTGGTCGGGCTCGGCTCGACCCTGGGCATCGCCTGGATGACCGAGATCGCACGGGTCAACGGCGGCGGCGACGACAACCTGGAGCCGGCATTCGCCTGGCTGAAGAAGGTCATGCCCAACGTAGGTGCGGTGGCGGCGAACCCCGGCGCCCTCGCCACCATGCTGGCGCAGGGACAGATCGACATCACCTGCCACTACAACAACAACACCGGCGACCTCCAGGCCAAAGGTGTACCGGTGCGGCTGGTCGCGCCCGATTCCGGCTTCACGATGATCCGCAGCACGATGCACATCGTGAAGAACTCACCGAACGTCGACCTCGCGGCCGAATACCTGAACCAGGCGATCAGCCCGTCGGTACAGGCGCAGTTGGCCGAGGCACCGAACTACCTGGTGCCCACCAACTCCCGCGCACCGTTCAGCAAGGGCCTGCAGGAGTACGCGAAGGACATGTCGGTGATCGAGAAGATGAACACCGTCGACTGGGCGGTAGTCAATCCGCGCCGTCAGGAGTACATCGACCGGTTCAACCGGGAAGTCAAGGCCTGACCCCGGATGGACAGACGCCCCGTCCGTTTCCGGGCGGGGCGTCGGATGCTGCGTCGCCGTGCGACCCGCCAGGGCGGATCGCCGGCCGCCAACCGATCAGCCGAAGTTCTTCTCGGCAAACGACCAGTTGACCAGGCCCGACAGGAAGGTCTCGACGAATTTCGGACGGGCGTTACGGTAGTCGATGTAGTAGGCGTGTTCCCACACGTCGATCGTCAGCAGCGGCGTGTCGCTGGTGGTCAGCGGAGTCGCGGCGTTGCTGGTGTTGACGATGTCGACCGAACCGTCGGCCTTCTTCACCAGCCACGTCCAGCCCGCGCCGAAGTTGCCGACGGCGCTCTTGGTGAACGCATCCTTGAAGCCGTCGTAAGAGCCGAACTTCGCGTTGATCGCCGCGGCCAGCGCGCCCGACGGCGCACCGCCACCGGCCGGCTTCATCGAATTCCAGAAGAAGGTGTGGTTCCACACCTGCGCCGAGTTGTTGAACACTCCACCGCTCGACTTGCGGATGACGTCCTCGAGCCCCATCGACTCGAACTCGGTACCCTTGATCAGGTTGTTCAGGTTGGTGACGTACGCGGCGTGGTGCTTGCCGTAATGGAACTCGAAGGTCTCCTTCGAGATGTGCGGGGCGAGCGCATCCATCGCGTACGGCAGGGCGGGCAGGGTATGTTCCATGATGGAATCTCCGGACAGTCGATCGGGGAAGGATGGTGGCTCAGCGTCGCACCCCGGGCAGGGCGGCGTCCACCGTTCCGGTTCTGCACACTGCGAGTCGTCCGGGCAGCGACGCGAGTCGCACGCCCGGGGCGATCACTTGAGCTTGGTTTCCTTGTACATCACGTGCTTGCGCGCGACCGGATCGAACTTCTTCATCTCGATCTTCTCGGTCGTGGTGCGCTTGTTCTTCGTCGTGGTGTAGAAGTGGCCCGTTCCTGCGGAGGATTCGAGCTTGATCTTGTCACGCATGGTCAGGTCTCCTTGCGGCCGTCTTGACGGCCGGGGTACTTTCAGCCGCCGAGACGGCCGGTGTGCCTCCGGCCGTCTTGACGGCCGGGGTTCTTGCAGCCGTCTTGACGGCCGGGGTTCAGATCACTTCGCCGCGTGCGGCCATGTCGGCCAGCACGGACTCGATGCCGACCTTGTCGATCGTGCGCAGGCCGGCACCGCTGACGCGCAGGCGAACCCAGCGGTTCTCGCTCTCGACCCAGAAACGGCGGTAGTGCAGGTTCGGGAGAAACCGGCGCTTGGTCTTGTTGTTGGCATGGGACACATGGTTCCCGCCGATCGGCTTCTTGCCGGTGACCTGACAGACGCGTGACATGACGACCTCGGTACGATGTAGGGGTGATGGCGCAGCGTTCCGCCGGAGGGGGCCCGCCGAAAGATTCTGCGTCGAATCGAAAGCCGGTGTTTATAGCATGCTCGGGCATCCTCGGACAAGCCCTGCCCCGAGCGTCAGATCAGCCCACGCTCGGCGAAGGAAACCACCCCGCCGCGCGCGACCACGAAATGGTCCAGTACGCGGACATCGACGAGGGCCAGGGCCTCCTTGAGCGCCCGCGTCAGCAGTTCGTCCGACCGGCTCGGCTCGGCGACGCCCGACGGATGGTTGTGCGCGAAGATCACCGCCGCAGCATTGGTCGCCAGGGCGGCCTTGACCACCTCGCGCGGGTAGACGCTGGTCTGCGAGAGGGTCCCGCGGAACAGTTCGCTATCGACCAGCACCCGATGCTGGGTGTCGAGGAACACCGCCACGAATACTTCGTACTCACGCCCGGCCAGGCTCAGCTTCAGGTAGTCGCGCACCTGCTGCGGTGCGTCGAGCACGCTGGAGGCACGCAGCGTCTCCTGCAGCATGCGCCGGACCACCGCCACCATCGCCTGCATCTCGACGAAGCGCGCCGGCCCGAGCCCCGGCGCGCCGAGGAAGCTGCGCTCGTCGGCGAGCAGCAGCCGGCCGATACTGCCGAAGCGATGGATCAGGTC
>CANHBC010000029.1 GCA_947458835.1 Betaproteobacteria bacterium
CGAGAATGGCGCGTGCCGCAGCCTGGGAACCACCTGTCCCATGCGCGTCGACGGGTCGCGCGCCTCGGCTTCCGGTCCATCCACCCGCACCTCCTGCGCGAAGATCGCCGAGCCGAGCGGGCGGCGCATCGCCATGTGGCTTCGCGTCAGCTCGCTTTGCCGCGTGGCGAGCACGGACCGCAGACAGGGCGAAGGGTATTACCCCCCGCCCACACTCGCCTTCGCCTCAGTTGAACTTCAGCCCCGCCGCCTTCACGATCGCGAGGTTGGCCTTGATCTCGGCTGCGATCAGCGCATCGAACTCTTTCGGCGCCATCGGCATCGGCTCGAGGCCGATCTTCACCAGCCGCTCCATCACCGCCGGCTGCTTGAGCACGGCCATGGTCTCGGCATGCAGCCGGTCGATCAGCGCGCGCGGCGTCTTCACTGGCAGCAGCAGGCCGTTCCAGAAGGTGTAGTCGCTGTCGGCGAAGCCGGCTTCGATCGTGGTCGGCACGTCGGGGAACACGCTCGACCGGCTGCGGGTGCTGACCGCCAGCGGGATCAGGCGGCCGGACTTGATGAACGGCAGTCCGGACGAGGTGCCGATCGACAGGAAGTCGACCCGGCCGGCGGCGACGTCGGCCAGCGCCTCGGGTCCGCCCTTGAACGGCACGTGCGTGGCCTTGATGCCAGCGGAGAGCAGCAGCCGCTCGGCGGCCCAGTGGGTTGCGCTGCCGATACCGGCCGATGCGAAGGTCATCTCGTTCTTCCGTGCGGCATCCATCAGCGCCTTGACCGTCTTCAGCCCCTTCTCGGGCGAGATCACCAGCACGTTCGGCACCACGCCGAACACGGCGACACCGGCGAAGTCGTTGCCGGGATGGTAGGGCGCGTTCGGGAATGCGGCGAGCGACGCCGAGTGCGCGGCGGCATTCATCAGCCAGGTGTAGCCATCCGCGTCTGCGCGCGCGACCACGGCCGAGCCTACGGTGCCGCCGGCGCCGCTGCGGTTCTCGATGATGATCGGCTGGCCGAGCGAGGCGGACAGCCCCTCGGCGACGATGCGGCCGATCACGTCGGTGGTCGAGCCGGGGGTGAACGGGATGATGGTGCGGATCGGCTTCACCGGGAACTGCTGTGCCAGGACCGGGGTGGAGAGTGCGCCCGCGGTGAGCAAGGCGGCGGACATCCGGACAAGGCTGCGGCGGGTGTTCATGGTCGTCTTCCTCCAGGTAACGTGGACGGCATTCGATGCCGCGCCGTCGCTGTCGATGCAGCAAGGGGACCGCATCATACCGGCTATCCGCCGCGGTCCGGCACCCCCCCGCCCCCCCGACGCCCCGGGCGGGGACGTGCGTTTTGCTAGACTGCCCGCTTCCTGACGAGAGGGGACAGCCGTGGCACATGAACAAGGCGGGTCGGATCAACCGATCCCGGACGACATCCGGGCGCAGGCGAAGGCGCTAGGGCTGGACAAGCTCACCGACGCGGACCTGCGTCAGTTCATGAAGGCCGCGCGCGTGGCCGAGTCGCGCAGGGCGGTGCTCGACACGCGATCGCTGGTCGCGGCCGACGAGCCCGCCCACGTCTACCGGCTCGGCTGAGGGAGGCCTGCGATGAGCGACCTGCACACCCTTTCTCTCTCTGAAGCCTCCACGCTGATTCGCGACCGCAAGCTGTCGCCGGTGGAGTACACCCGCGCGCTGGTCGAGCACACCGAGCGCCATGATGGCAAGCTGAACGCCTTCCTGCGCTTCACGCCGGAGATCGCGCTGGCCGATGCGCAGCGTGCCGAGACCGAGATCATGGCCGGAGGCTGGCGCGGCCCGCTGCATGGCGTGCCCTACGGGCTGAAGGACATCGTCGACTACGCCGGCCTGCCCACCACCGGGCATTCGGCGATCCTGAAGGACAGCACAGCGGCCACCGATGCCTTCGTCACGCGCAAGCTGCGCGCGGCCGGTGGCGTGTTCATGGGCAAGCTGTCCACCCACGAGTTCGCGATCGGCGGGCCTTGTTTCGACCTGCCCTGGCCGCCGGCACGCAACCCGTGGAACCGCGACCATTTCTGCGGCGGCTCGTCGAGCGGTTCGGGCAGTGCGACCGCGGCCGGGTTCGTGCCGGTGGCGATCGGCACCGATACTGGCGGCTCGATCCGCAACCCGGCGTCGATGTGCGGCGTCACCGGCATGAAGCCGACCTATGGCTACGTGAGCCGGCGCGGGGTGTTTCCGCTGGCCTACTCGCTCGATCATGTCGGGCCGCTCACCCGCACCGTGCGCGACAACGCGATCGTGCTCGACCTGATCGCCGGGCATGATCCGCACGATCCGGGCAGCGTGCCGCGCACCGGTGGCGGCTGCGCGTCGCTGCTCGACCGAGGCGTCGAAGGCCTGCGCATCGGCGTAGTACGGCACTTCTACACCCGCGACCTGGTCGCCGATGCCGAAATGAGCGCATCGATCGAGCAGGCACTGGCGCAGCTCGAGTCGCTGGGCGCGGTGGTGCGCGAGGTCGAGACCTTGCCGCTGCAGCAGTTCGCCGCCTGCAACCGCACGTTGCTGGTGTCGGAAGCCTATGCGGTGCACGAGCGCTGGCTGCGCGAGCGTCCGCAGGACTATGGCGACCTCACCCGCGAGCGCCTGTTCCCGGGTGCGTTCGTGAGCGCGGCCGAGTATGTGAACGCCGCGCGCATGCGGCTGAAGATGGCTGCGGCGTTCAACAGCCTGTTCGACGATGTCGACGTGGTGGTCACCGCGAGTGCGCACGACCCTGCGTGCCGGATCGACGATCCGAAGCAGGTCGAATACACCTACGCACGCCAGGCGCGTGCGCCGTTCAACCTCACCGGAAACCCGGCGCTCGCGCTGCCCACCGGCTTCAGTGCCGGCGGACTGCCGCTGGGCATGCAGATCGTCGGCCGGCCGTTCGGCGAGGCGACGATCTATCGGGTGGCGCAGGCCTACGAGGCTGCGACCGGCTGGACGAAGCGGCAACCGGTGCTGCAGGCCTGATCGGCGCCTGCATCGCCTGCAGGCCCCCCCGCACACCTTCCCCTGGAGAAGAGATGAAAGCATCGTCCCTGCGTGCCGGCATGCCGGCCTCGATCATCGTTGCCACCTCGCTGTTGTCGCCGGCCGTCGGCTGGAGCGCGGCCGCATGGCCGGACAAGCCGCTGCGCATTGTCGTGCCCTGGGCTCCGGGCGGCAGCACCGACATCGTCGCCCGGCTGCTGGGTGCGGACCTCGGCAAGCGGCTCGGACAGACGGTGGTGATCGAGAACCGTGCAGGTGCCGGTTCGATCGTCGGCATGGAGTTCTCGGCCGCGATGCCGCCGGATGGGCACAACTTCATGCTCACCTCCACCGGCTACGGCTTCATCATCAACAAGGCGAAGATCGACCTGGTGAACAGTTTCGCGCCAGTGGCGCTGCTCGGCTTCGGCGACAGCGCGCTGGTGGTGCATCCGAGCCTGCCGGTGAAGAACGTCAAGGAGCTGATCGCGCTCGCGAAGCGCAAGCCGGGTTCGCTGAACTATTCATCGTCGGGTATCGGTGGCTTCCCGCACCTGAACACCGAGCTGTTCAAGATGATGGCCGGTGTCGACATGGCGCATGTGCCATTCAAGGGCGCCGGTCCGGCGGTGGCCGATACCTCGGCCGGCAACACGCAGGTGCAGATCGGGTCGCTGCCCTCGGTGCTGGGCCAGGTGCGCGCAGGGCGGCTGCGAGCGCTCGCGGTTGGCGGGCCGAAGCGCAACCCGCTGCTGCCCGATGTGCCGACGATCAACGAGTCGGGCCTGCCCGGCTACGAGACCTACATCTGGTTCGGGCTGTTCGCGCCGCGCACCACGCCGGCCAACCTGGTCGCGCAGATGCATGCGGCGGTGAACACTTCGCTCGAGTCGCCGGACATGCTCAAGCGCATGGACGAGCAGGGTATCGACCCGTCGCGCCGTTCCATCGCCGAGTTTGCCAAGCTGATGGAGAGCGAGACGGTGAAGTGGGCCAAGGTGATCAAGGCCGCCAACATCACGGGTGAATGAGATGACGACGACACGCGCGAACGAACTTACTGCGGTGCAGGCGTCACAGGCGATGGCCGAGGGGCGTCTGACCTCCGAGGCGCTGGTGTCGTCCTGCCTCGAGCGCATTGCCGCCCGCGAGGAGGACGTGCGCGCGTGGGCGTTCATCGATCCGGCGCAGGCCCTGGCACAGGCGCGTGCAGCGGATGCGTTGCGGGCCAAGGGCGGGGCGCGTTCGCCGCTGCATGGCATGCCGGTCGGCATCAAGGATGTGATCGATACGTACGACATGCCGACCGAGTACGGCTCTCCGATCTATGCGGGACACCGCCCGGCGGCTGATGCCGCCTGCGTATCGCTGATCCGCGAACTGGGCGGGGTGATCCTGGGCAAGACGGTGTCGACCGAGTTCGCGACCCGGCATCCCAACAAGACGCGCAACCCGCATTCGCCGCTGCATACGCCGGGCGGGTCGTCGAGTGGATCGGGTGCGTCGGTGGCCGACTTCATGGTGCCGCTGGCGCTGGGGACGCAGACGTCATCGTCGATCATCCGGCCGGCGGCGTACTGCGGCGTGGTGGGCTACAAGCCTACGTTCGGGCTGATCAATCGGGCGGGGTTGAAGTTCCTGTCCGAGTCGCTGGATACGCTGGGGGTGGTGTCGCGTACGGTAGCCGACGCTGCGCTACTGACTGAATCGCTGACCGGGCTCGCGCTGGATGCAACGCCGTCGTCGAGTGCGCCGCGCATCGGCGTCTGTCGCACGCCGTGGTGGGACAAGGCGGATGCGGCGACGCAGGCGCTGATCGATTCGTCTGCGGCGCGGTTTGCCGCGGCCGGTGCGAAGGTGTCGTCGGTTGCCCTCGAGCCGGCGTTCGACCGGATGAACGAGATCCAGATCGCGTTCAGCTCGTACGAGTTCTTCCGTGCGCTGACGCATGAGCGTACCCGGCATGCGGAGCTGCTCTCGCCCAGCCTGACCGGACGGCTCGCGGCTGGCGGGAAGGTGACCCGCGCGGCCTACGAGGCGGCGCAGGCCGACACCCGCCAGTGCATGGCGCTGATGGCCAGGCATTTCGACGGCTGCGACATCATGCTGGCACCGAGCACGCCAGGCGAGGCACCAGACATCGAGGGCACCGGAGAGCCGACCTTCGGGCTGATGTGGACGCAGCTCGGGCTGCCATGCATCACCGTGCCGGCGGGCAAGGGGCCGCAGGGCCTGCCGCTGGGCGTCCAGGTGATCGCCGCATCGGGCAACGACGCTGGACTGATACGCGCAGCAGCGTGGGTGGAGCGCCTGCTCGCAGCCGACTGACAAACCCGGGTCAGACACGGGTTTTCCGACCGAGGAATTCCCGATTCGGTCGGAGGTCGTCAGGCGACTGAAGAAGGGCGACGCTCAATCGATGACGGCCGCCACCGTTCGATCGACTATCCAGGCATGGATCGCGAGCATCACCGGCCGTTCGCGGCCGACGAAGCCGTGCTCGGTCAGCGCAAGACAGGCCTTGCCGCGCGGATTGCTCACGCCCTCTACGGTGATCAAGGGGAGGGCGGCCCGCCTTGAGACCACGCTTGAATAGCGCGTGAGGTCACAGGGGTCGTTCCGGTGGTGCACGAACAGTTGCGGTACCTTGGCGAGCGACCAGTCGAAGGCCGCCATCGGGGTGCCGTGCGAGTTGCGTCCGGCTCGCGGGTCGGTGAACGTAGCCGTGTGTATCGCACCGTCGATGCGCCCGTGGAGCCCGCGCGCCAGGAACGAGGTCGAAACCGTGCCATAGCTGGTACCAGCCACATAGACCTGTTTCGCGCCCTGCTTCTCGCGCAACCATGTCACCACGTCGCTGATGTCGGAGGCATGCTGCGCCGAGGAGCGGTACGTGTCGCCGCAGTCCGACAATCGCTCGGCCGGACAATCCACCACCACGGTATGTACGCGATCGCTGTTCAGGTGGCGCCTGGCGCGAAGCAGGAAGTTTCCGGCGAGGTCGAAGACGACGGTACCGCCTTCTTCGCGCAGGCGCAGCACGCCGGGATAGCCCGCGAACAGCAGCACGGCGATGTCAGGCGCCGAGCCAGAGCGCCGGCTGATCAGCACGTTGAGAGTGCTGCCACCCGAAAGTGAGACGGTATGGAGCGCTTCGGTCAGGCCTTCGTCTGCGGGTTCCTGGGCGCAGGCGACGGGCGCGAACATTGCCAACAGGAGGCCTGCGGTTGCGAGCAGTGTCTTCATCCGGGGGGAAGTGCTCCATCTCAGGGCCAGGGCGTGGCCGCGTGGCCGTGCGCTGCCATGGTCATCGACCCTCCTGCAACTTCGTGCCATCCGCGGCGTCGATTGGGTCAGACGCGCATCTCTGGAATCCGTGTCTGACCCGGGTTTTCCTGCCTGGGATTCGTTACCCCCACTTGGCGCGGGCACGCAGCGCGGCAGCAGATTCCTCCGCGTCCTGGAGCACGCGGCCATGGTCGAGGGAGGTGTAGCGTCCGCCGCGCCAGAGCACCCGGCCATCCGCGATCACGGTGTCGATGTTCCGGGGCTGCGCGAAGGAGACCAGCGCCTCGTAAGGATCCCCCGAGGGCGCGATGTTCACGTCGCGGGTACGCACCAGGATCAGGTCGGCGCGCTTGCCCGGGGTGAGGGAGCCGGTGCGGTCGGCGATGCCCAGGTCGATCGCGCCATCGAGGGTGGCCAGCTGCACCAGCCGCCGCGCAGTCAGCGGGAACTTCGGGCCGATGCGATGCTGGTGCAGGTTGTAGAGCAGGCGCATGCAGTTGAAGTAATCGACGCTGTAGCTGCCGGTGTGGTCGATCGACAGGCTGGTCTTCACGCCGGCTTCCAGCAGCTCGCCGAGCTGGATCACGCCGGCGCTCGACGGGCGGCGCGACTCGCCCAGCGGCGAGATGCTGTAGCTCACGCCACGCTCGCGCAGGATCTTCCGCTCGGCTGCGGTGGTGAGCAGCGGATGCACCAACTGCACGTCCGGGCCGAGCAGGCCGGCCTGTTCGAGGAAGGTGATCGGGCTCGGGCCGGAGGTGTGCAGCGTGATCGGCAGCTTGAGCGCCCGCGCACCGCCCCAGTCGGCGCGCACGATCTCGAGCGGGATGTTGCCGCGCAGCGGGTTCGGGTCGGTGCCGACGTTGCGCGAGTTGATGCCGAGCGTGAGCAGGCCATCGTTGGGCATCCAGGCCTTCTGGGTGCGTGCGAGGCCGGCCAGGTCCATCGGCTTGTCGTCGGGCATCCCCTGCGCTGGGCCATAGGAGAAGCGGCCGCGCAGCCCCATGTCGCGCATCGCGCGCAGCTCCGCCTCGGCATGTTCCGGCGTGACGATGTTGTGCGCCCAGTTGTGCACGGTGGTCGCGCCGGCGGTGATCGCCTCGGACAGGCCCAGGCGCACCGCGCGGTAGCTGTCCTCGGGTGTGTAGAAGCGCCCGAGGAAACTGGTGACCGGGAAGTAGCCACGCTTCGGGTCGTCGATGCGGATGATCGGTCGGGTGATGCTGGTCCACAGGTGCCAGTGGGTGTCGATGAAGCCCGGCATGCAGATCATGCCGGCGGCATCGATCACCGTAGCGTTCGCGGTGGCGGCGGAAGGTACCGCGCCGACCGAGACGATCGAACCGTTGCGCACATGCACGTCGCCGCGCTCGTAGTCGCCGACGGCGGCATCCATGCTGAGGATGGTCGCGCCGCGGATCAGGTACTCGCCGCGGGCGGGCAGGCGGGCGGTGCTGCTCTCCATCGAGCTGCCATCGCGCGCCTGCGTCATGCAGGCGGCCAGTCCGGTTGTGGCGGCTGCTGCGGCTGCCTTCAGCAGCGAGCGCCGGCGGATCATCGGCTGTTCCATCGTCCCCTCCAGTGTCTGCGGCCGCTCGTCGGTGGCGTCCTGCCCTGAAGAATCCTAGCACGGCGGGAACCGTGCAAAACCCGGGTCAGACACGCATTTCCGAATGCGTGTCTGACCCGGGTTTTCGGTGATGAACGTTGGCATCCATGTCAGTACCCATCATGCGGCCGTGGCAGCGGGTCGTCCCGGTTGCATCGCTTCCTTCAAACTGCCTACACTGGGACGAACAGAAGGATGCAGGAGGAAGACATATGGCGGGCATGCACGCGCTGCACAAGATCATTGCGAACCGTACGCGGCCTTCGCTTGCCAAGGTGAGCCCGGGGGAGTTCGTCGAGATCGAGCCCGACGTGTTCGGCGTGATCGTCGGCGTCAATGCGAGCGACGTGAAGCGGCTGGCCGCCGACCTCGAGGAACTGGGCATCGACCGCATCCCGCTGCGCGATCGTATCTACGCAGTCGCCGACCATGCCTCGCCGGCTCCGACCGTGGCGATCGCCGGGGCGCAGAAGGCGTTCCGGGAGTTCTTCAAGGCGCACGGCATCCGCACCTTCGACGGCGGCGCCGGCGTGTCGCACCTGGTGCTGTGCGAGGAGGGCCTCGTCCGTCCCGGCATGCTCGGCATCGCGATCGACTCGCATGCGCCGACGATGGGCGCGATCGGCATGTATGCCTGTTCGCTCGGTGGCGGGCGCCTCACGCTGTATGCGATCGGCCGCTACGTGATCGAGGTGCCGAAGGTCACGCTGGTGCGCGTGACCGGCACGCTGCCGCCTGGCGTCGCGGGGCGCGATGCCTCGCTCTACGTGAACGGCAAGCTCGGCCAGCGCGGCGCCTACAACCATGCGGTCGAGTTCGCCGGTTCGTTCATCGAGTCGCTCAGCATGGACATGCGCTTCACCTTCACCAACATGGGCACCGAGATGGGCGCGGTCGCGTCCTACATCCAGCCTGACCGCACCACGCTCGAATGGGTCCGCCAGCGCACCAGCGAACCGTTTACCGTTTTCGAGACCGATGCCGACTACGTGTACGACACAGTGCACGAGGTGGACGTCTCCGGCATCGGCCCGCAGATCGCCGTCCCGCATGCGCCCGACGACGTGCGGCCGGTGGACGAGGTAGCCGGCCGCAAGGTCGACCAGGCCTACATCGGCTCCTGCGCCAGCGGCCGGCTCGAGGACATGGCCGAGACCGCGCGCGTGCTGAAGGGGCGCAAGGTGCATCCGGACGTCCGCCTGATCGTCACGCCCGGTTCGCGCGAAGTGCTGAAGGCCGCGACCGAACTCGGCTACATCCAGGTGATGCACGAGGCCAACGCGATCGTCACCAGCGCGAACTGCGGCGCCTGCCCCGGGTTGCACGGCGGCATCCTCGGCCCTGGCGACGTGGCGATCACCTCGATCACCCGCAACTTCGAGGGCCGCATGGGCCCGGGCGGCGAGATCTACCTCGCCTCGCCCGCGACCGTGGCAGCCTCGGCGATCGCCGGCTGCATCACCAACCCGCTGGCCGCCTGAACAGGAACGCGCGATGAAGCTCACCGGCAAGGTCTGGAAGTTCCCGCAGCACGACATCAGCACCGGGCTCATCCGCAGGCAGATGTACAACCACCTGCCGCCGCAGGAGCAGGGCAAGCACTGCATGGAGGCGCTCGACCCTTCGTTCGCATCGAAGGTGGCGCCGGGCGACTTCATCGTCGCCGGCACCAACTTCGGCTGCGGCTCGTCGACCCCGGCGCACTACTCGATCGCCGCGCTCGGCATCCCGGCGATCATCGCCGAGTCGTTCGGTGCGCTGTTCTTCAGCAACTGCGCCGGTGGTGCGCTGTGGCCGGTGGCCTGCCCGGGCATCCTCGACCTGGTCGAGACCGGTGACACGCTGGAGATCGACACCGACACCCTCGTCGTGCGCAATGTCGGCAGCGCCCGTTCTCTGCAGGGTCGCGCGCTGCCGGAGATCTACCGCGGGATGATCCTTGCCGGCGGCGAGAAGCCCTACCTGCGCGAGCGCCTGCGCAGGGAAGCCGCCGGCTGACCCCTGTGGCCGGCACGCTGCACCTGCTCAGCGCCGGTTCGATCCGGCGCGGAGTATCCGCGGTCATCGCGCTGTTCGAGCAGGCGAGCGGTGCGCGTGTCGAGGTCGTGTTCACCTCCGCGCCGAAGGTACGCCAGCGGCTGCTGGCGGGCGAGCGCTGGGACGTGGCGCTCGCCTCGACTGCGTCGTTGGACGCGCTTGCGGCCGGCGGGCGCCTGGAGACGTCCACGCGCATCCGGGTCGGCAGCACGCCCATGGCGGTGGCGATGCGTACCGGACTGCCGGTGCCCGACCTGTCCACCGTCGAGGCGTTCACTGCGGCGATGCGTGCCGCGGACGGTGTCGCCTGCAACGAAGGCTCGAGCGGGCTGCATGCATTGCAGGTGATCGAGCAGCTCGGGTTGCGCGATCGGCCGGGGCCGGCGATCTTCGTCTGCGCAAGCGGTACGCAGGTATTCGAACGGATCGCCACGTCCGGAGGTGCCATCTACGGCCTGGTCAATGTCACCAACATCGCGGACCAGGTCGCCGCAGGTGCGCCGGTTCGACTCGCCGCGCCGCTACCGGAGGGCCTGCAGAACGTGACGACCTATGAAGCGGCGGTTGTGTCCGGCTGCGCCGGGGCGGCGCTGGGCGCCCGCTTTGTCGCGACGTTCGCCACCCCGCCTGCGCGATGCCTGCTCTCCGATGCGGGCGTCGAATGAATGCCGCCCTGATGCAACCGAGGTATCGATGAACCATCCATTGACCGGCCGGGCCGGACGTCCTGCGCCATCGGTCCGTGCCGCCGCCGCTTGCCCGATCGGCGCCGTCGCCAAGGCCTCATCCGCTGTGTTCGTCACCGCGGCCGTGTTGCTTGCCCCGATGCCTGCAGCCGCGCAGCCCGACTACCCGTCCAAGCCGGTCAGGCTGATCGTTCCCTCCTCGCCCGGCGGTGGCACCGACACCACCGCACGCATCCTCGCGCCGCGGCTGGGCGAAGTGCTCGGCCAGCCGGTGGTGGTCGAGAATCGGCCCGGCGCCAGCCTGATCATCGGCATGGACGTGGTCGCGCGCGCCGCGCCCGACGGCTACACGCTACTCATCGGAAACAGTACGATGACCATCATCCCGTCGACCCATGCGAAGCTGCGCATCGATCCGGTGCGCGACTTCGCGGCGATCGGACAGGTGGTCGAGCTGCCGCAGATCCTGGTCGGCCATCCGTCGTTCCCGGCGCGCAACGTGAAGGAGCTGGTCGCGATCGCGCGCCAGAAGCCTGGGCAAGTCGACTATGCGGCCGGGTCCTACGGTGGCAGCGGACACATGGCGATGGAACTGTTCCTGCACATGGCGTCGATCCGCCTCTCGTACGTGCCGTACAAGAGCGGCAATGCCGGGCTCGCCGATACGCTGTCCGGACACGTGCCGCTGATGATGGGCAGCGTGTTGAGCGCGCTGCCGCATGTGAAGCAGGGACGCCTGCGTGCCTTTGGCGTGACGACGCCGGTACGCTCGTCCGCCGCACCGGAGATCCCCACGCTGGCCGAGGGTGGGGTGCCGGGCTACCAGGCGCTGCAATGGTTCGGCCTGTTCGCGCCGGCCGGCACGCCGCCGGACGTGGTGAAGAAGGTGTTCACCGCGACCACGAATGCCGTGCAGCATGCGCCGACCCGGCAACAGCTCGTGACCAGCGGCGCCGAGCCGCAGCTCAGCGCCTCACCGGAGGCCTTCGGCGCGATGGTCAAGGCCGAGGTGGTGAAGTGGGCCGGCGTCGTGCGCAGTGCCGGAATGAAGAAGGAGTAGCGCTCCCCGGCCTACCGACCGGGCATCGTGCCCACCGGCAGCGTCGCGCAATGCGCCGCGATGTCGCCCGGGCGGCACCACCAGACCCGTCCGGCCAGCGGATGGTCGAGGCAGTGCTTCAGCGCACGGCGCAGCGCTCGCACTCGGAACGGCTGGCCGAACACGTTCGGATGCACCGAAACGTTCATCACCAGTGGCCGCTGTTCGCAGCGTTCGACCATCTCGTCGAACTGCCCGGTGATCGCATCGCAGAACGCGCCGGTCGTCCACTTGCGGTGGATCAGTCCCTGCGCATCGTCGATCTCGACAGGATAGGGCACGACCAGCATCGGTCCCGAGCGGGTGCGCATCCACACCGGCTGGTCGTCCATCGGCCAGTCCATCAGGTAGGTGTAGCCTATTTCCTTCAGCAGGTCGGGCGTGATGGGTGTCTCGTAGGCGGCCGCCCCCATCCAGCCGTGCGGCGCAGCGCCTGCATGGCGGGTGATCGTGGCGGTGACTTCCTGAAGCATGCGTGCCTCGTCGGCCGGCCACAGGCCGCGCAGGGTCTCGGCGTTGGTGCGTCCGTGCGCGACCAGCTCGTCGCCACGGCGCAGGGCGGTGTCGACGATCAGCGGCGCCTCGCGGCAGAGCAGGCTGTTGATCGCATGGCCGGCCGGCAGGCCGAGCTCGTCGAGCAGGTCGAACAGACGCCAGATGCCGACCCGGTTTCCGTAGTCGCGCCAGGCGTAGTTGCGCTGGGTCTGCGGTTCGGAGGCATCGCCCGGGTCATGGCCGGAGCCCGCACCGAAGGCGAACCACTCGATATTGGTGGTGATCGTGAACGCAAGCCGGCGCTGCCCCGGCCAGTCATACACCGCGCGTTGCGGCAGCGGCACGTAGTCGTAGCGGTCGTGCCTCGGCAGGAGCGGTGTTTCCTCCATCGGTTCAGCTGGCCTCGCCGGCGGTGGCGCCGGGTACATGCCCCCAGAGATCGACGATGAGCTTCGCGCCCGGTACGAACAGGTCGGGCGACACGGAGATCGCGCTGAACGGCAGGCCACCGTCGCCGATCTCATGCGTCCACGCGGCATAGGCGCTGCGGAAGCCTCCGAGGTCGTCATGGAAATGCAGTGCCCTCACCACCTGCGACAGGTCGGTGCCGGCAGCGGCGAATATGACCTTCGCCTTGGCCAGGATGTCGGTCATCTGCGCCTGCACGGTGTCGTGGAAGTACGGTGCATCCGCCGCGACCTTTGCCGAGGGCACCAGCCCGTCCGCATCGATCGCCATCAGCCCGGCGACGAACAGCAGGCCGTCGAAGCTGCAGGCCGGCACCATTCCCGGCATCGGCAGTTCGACGTCGCAGCGGATGTCCTTCAGCCGCGAGCGTGCCGATGCATGCACCGCGACCAGGTTCACCTCGATCGTCGCATCGAGCGTGCCGAAGCCCGGATGCTCGACCGGTACGATGGTGGTCGGCGGGATGCGCGCGCCGAATACCTCGGCCCAGGTCTGCAGGAAGGCCGGCAGTGCCTGCGGGTCGCTCAGGTAGACCTGGGCCTTCACCACCAGGTCGGGACTGCTGCCGGCCGCATCGAGCGCCGGCAGCAGCCGTTCATGGAACAGGTAGCCGGCTTCGAGCCGGATGCGGGTGCCGTTCCAGAGCTGTCCTTCCGGTGGCTTTGCCTCGGGCGCGATGTTGCCGGTGTCGTCGCGTGCGAGCTGTCCGGCGACGAACACCAGGTCGCCTACGCGCACGCAGGGCGCATAGCCGGAGGACTGCGGTGCATCCAGGCTCGCCTGCACCCGCTCGACGCTGCGGCCGCTGTCAACGGTCGCGGCCATCACCTGTACGTCCATCGCCGCATCGCGGTTGAGCAGACCGCCGACGAGGATCGAGGTGCTCGGCGCGACCTTGCCGGCCATCGCCCGCTTGCGCGCGACATGGTAGGGATCGACCGAACGCGGATCGGGGTAGTACTGGTCGACGCGGGCAACCAGCGGCATCGCGCTGCCGGCCTGCTCAAGCAGCGTGCCGATGCGGCCGAAGATCGCTTCGGCCTCGCGCTGCGCCTTCGGTGGCATGTCGAGCGGTCGACCGGCCTTCAGAACCGCCGGATCCATGCGGCCATCGGGCCCAGTCGCGCGCAGCCCGGTGCCGAACACCCAGTTGCCTGCGCGCACCACCGGTACATGGACGATGTCGCCGTTGCCGACCCGGGTTGCGCCGTAGTGGCGGACGGTGTCCGCGTCGAGCTTCGCCGTCATTCGATCTTCGCTCCGACTTCGCGGATGATGCGAGCCCACAGGTCGCGCTCGCCGCGGAAGAACGCGCCGAACTCCGCCGGGGTCGAGCCGATCTGCTCGATCGCCGCATTGTTCATGAAGGTGCGCACGCTCTCGGTCTTGAGCGAGGCGTTCATCTCGCGGTTGAGGCGGGCGATGATCGGCGCCGGTGTGCCGCGCGGGGCGAGCATGCCCATCCAGACGTACGCCTCGTAGCCCTTCAGTCCCGACTCGGCCATGGTCGGCACGTCGGGCAGCAGCGGCGAGCGCGCGGCGCCAGTGACCGCCATCGGCCGCAGGCGGCCGTCGCGGATCGGGCTCATCATCTGCGCGAGGCCGGGCAACGCGACCCTGATCTGCCCGCCGAGCAGATCGGCGGTTACCTGCGGGCTGCCCTTGTAGGGCACGTGCACCATCTTCAATCCGGCTATCGACGCGAACATCGCGGTGAACAGGTGCTGCGCGCTGCCGTTGCCGGAGGAGCCGTAATCGATCTTGCCCGGCTGCTCGCGCACCACCGAGATGAACTCCTTGATGTTCTTCGCCGGGAAGGACGGATGCACCAGCAGCACGCCCTGCTCGCGTCCGAGCAGCGAGATAGGTGCGAAGTCGTCGATCGGGTCGAACGACAGCTTGCTGTAGAGCGTGGCGCTGATCGCGTTCGGGTTGGACGCGAGCAGCAGCGTGTAGCCGTCGGCGGGTGCCTTGGCGGCCACTTCGCTGCCCAGCATCGCGCCCTGGCCGGGCCGGTTCTCGACCAGCATCTGCTGGCCCATCTGCTTAGACAGCTCGGCAGCGATCACCCGCATCGGCGCATCGGAAGACCCGCCGGCGCCATAGGGCACGATGATGCGCACCGGGCGCGACGGATAGTCCTGCGCATGCACGCCGGCAGCACTGGCGGTCATTACGGTGAAAAGCGCGGCCGCCATCAAGCGCATCGACTGGCAGCGGGGGGAGGAGCCGGACGGTTTCATCTGAGGGAACTCCTGTCTGGAAGGACGCGAAGGCGGATCAACTGCCGGGCACGATGCCGGCGGGCAGGGCGATGCAGTGGCCAGCGACCTCGCCCGGCCGGCACCACCAGGCGCGGTCGGCGAACGGATGCTGCAGGCAGTGCTTGATTGCAGTACGCAGCAGCCGGATGCGGAACGGATGGCCGGCGACATGCGGATGCAGCGACACGTTCATCATCAGCGGGTGCCGCGCCGACTGCTCGACCATCTCGTCGAACTGTTCGACGAGCATGTCACAGAATGCTGTGGCGTCGCCACGGCGCTGGACCACATGCACGGCATCGTCCACCTCGACCGGCGCCGGCAGCGCGAGCAGCGGGCCGGCGCGCGTGCGCAGCCACACCGGCTGGTCGTCCATCGGCCAGTCCATCAGGTAGGTGTAGCCGAGTGCCTTCAGCAGGTCGGGCGTCCACACGGTCTCGCGCATCGCAGCGCCCTTCCAGCCGACCGGCGGGTGGCCTTCATGCCGGGCGATGATGTCGGTCACCTCCCGCAGCAGGCGTTCCTCGTCCGCAGGCCAAAGGCCGCGAAGCGTCTCGGCGGCGGTGCGGCCGTGGGCGATCACTTCGTCGCCGCGCGCACGGATCGCATCGGTGAGCTGCGGCGCCTCGCGGTAGACCAGCGTGTCGACGCAGTGCGCGGCGGGCAACCGGAGCTCGTCGAGCAGTTCGAGCAAGTTCCATGCACCGACCCGGTTTCCGTAGTCGCGCCAGGCGTAGTTGCGATGGGTCTGCGGTTCGCCTGGCTTGGCCGGGTCGTCGCCCAGGCCTGCGCCGAAGGCGAACCATTCGGCATGCGCGACCAGCGTAACCGCCAGCCGCCGTCCGCCGGGCCAGCTGTAGTCGGCGCGCAGCGGCAGCGGGATGTAGTCGTAGCGGCCGTGCCGGGGCAAGCGCAGATCGGCGACATCTTCCGCTCCAGCCAACGCGAATCCGGCGCCGCTCATCGTATCCTCGGGGTCTGGCTGCACGGTTGGATTATAGGGCAGGCCTCCTTGACGGGGCCTTCCGGATCGGGGGAGGGAGGCAATGGCAGGAAGGCTTTCGGCTGCCGGCGCGCGGGCGCTGGCTTCGATGACGGCAGGGGCGTGTCTGGTCTTCGGTCTGGGCGCCGCCTTGGGCGCCGCGTGGGCTGCCGAGGCCTGGCCCTCGCGTCCGGTACGGATGGTGGTGCCCTTCACCCCCGGCGCTTCGAACGACATCATCGGCCGGCTGCTCGCGCAGAAGCTGTCCGACGCCTGGGGGCAGGCGGTGCTGGTCGACAACCGGCCCGGTGCCGGCGGTGCACTCGGCGCGGCACTGGTCGCGAAGGGGACGCCCGACGGCTACACCCTGCTGGTCACCAACCCGGGACCCACGGTCAACCATGTGGTGCTCAGTGCGAAGCCGCAGTTCACGATGGAGGAGCTGGCACCGGTGATCTTCATCGGCTATTCGCCGCTGATCATCGTCGCCAACCCGGCGTTCCCCCCGCGCAACGCGCGAGAGCTGGTCGAATACGCGAAGGCGAACCCCGGACGCATCAACTGGGGCTCGGCTGGCAGCAACAGCAACCTGCATACCGCGCTCGAAGTGTTCAAGTCGGTCACCGGCATACAGGCCACCCACGTACCCTACAAGGGCACCGGGCCCTCGCTGGCGGACATCGCCGGCGGCCAGATCCAGCTGATGTTCACCACCTGGGTGTCGGCCGAGTCCCTGGTCAAGGCTGGCCGGCTGCGCGTTCTGTCCTCGGCCGGCGTGAAGCGGATGGCGTCGCTGCCGAATGTACCGACCCTCCAGGAGCAGGGCATCAAGGGCGCCGATGCGATCGTCTGGTTCGGCCTGGATGCGCCTGCGAAGACGCCGCGCGCGGTCATCGAGCGCATCAACGCCGACGTCGAGAAGGTGCTTGCGTTGCCGGACGTGCGCGCGCGCTTCGACCAGCTCGGCATCGAGATCGAAGGCGGCCCGCCGTCGCGTTACGGTGAGCTGCTGAAGTCGGAGGTGGCCCGGCTGGCGCGGCTGGTGAAGTCCGGCGCACTGCAGGTCGAGTGAAGCAGAACGCAGGCCGATGAACAGGCATTGACGAACCGAGGATGAACAGATGACCGACAAGAGCGACAACCAGGCCAACCATTCGCAGCCGAAGGACTACCCGCTGATCGTCGAGAAGGATGTGCAGATCCCGCTGCGCGACGGCAGCGTGCTGTACGCCGACGTGTTCCGCCCGGACGGCGGCGCCGAGACCTTCCCCGGCATCATGAACATCGGTCCGTACCAGAAGGACAAGCTGTGGCGGCCGCCGGCGGACCTCGAGGAGGCGCCCAATCCCTACATGAACTGGGAGACCGCCAACCCGATATGGTGGTGCCCGCGCGGCTATGCGCTGATCCGCGTCGATTCGCGTGGCTCCGGCAAGTCGCCCGGCATGTCCGAGCCCAGTTCCTACCAGGAGGCGGTCGACGCCTACGACGTGGTCGAGTGGATCGCGAAGCAGCCCTGGTGCAACGGGAAGGTGGGCACCAATGGCGTGTCCTACCACGCGGCCTTCCAGTGGCGGCTCGCCGGCCTGCAGCCCCCGTCGCTCAAGGCGATCATCCCGTGGGAGGGGCGGGCGGACCAGTACCGCGACCAGGCCTACCACGGCGGCCTGTTCGCGATGGGTTTCATCATGTCCTGGCACACCACCAACATGGCCCACCAGTTGCTGGGCAAGCCGCGCAGCTACAACCCGGACGCGTTCAACAACAACATGCTCTGGCACTACATGCGCAACGACCTCGATTCCGGGTTCTGGCGCATGAACAGCGCGCGCTGGGAACTGATCGAGGTGCCGGTGTACAGCGTCGGCAACTGGAGCGGCTACAGCATGCACCTGCGCGGCAACACCGAAGCCTGGCTGTGCGCGGCGTCCACGCACAAGAAGCTGCGCATCCACAGCGGCACCCACTTCCATCCGTTCCATTCGGAAGAAGGCCGGATGGACCAGTTGCGCTTCATGGACTACTGGCTGAAGGACATCGACACCGGCATCATGGACGAGCCGCCGGTCAAGCTGCAGATCCGCACCGGTGGCGGCGCCGAGCCCTACGCGTTCCGCTTCGAGGACGACTGGCCGATCCCGCGCACACAGTGGACGCGCTTCCACCTGCACATCGACGAGGCCGGTGGCGAGATCGACGGCTTGCTCGACCCGACGGCACCGGCCGAGGAGCGCAGCGTCACCTATGGCGCGAGCGGGTCGACGAAGGCTGGCGTCTCCTCGTCATCGACCGCGCTGATGCTGGCCAGCAAGGACAAGCTCGGCACCTCGTTCTGGACGCCACCGATGGTCGAGGACACCGAGGTCACCGGGCCGATCGTGCTCAACCTGTGGATCTCCAGCACCTCCGAGGACGCCGATATCGTGGCCACCTTGCGCAACATCGGGCCTGACGGCGAGGACGTGTGGGAAGTGGGCCAGCAGGGCCAGGCGGTGCCGCTGACCAAGGGCTGCCTGCGCGCGTCGCACCGCAAGCTCGACCCGAAGCGGTCGCTGCCGTACCGGCCCTACCATGCGCACGACGAGCGGCAGTGGCTCGAGCCCGGCGTGCCGGTGGAATGCCAGGTCGAGATCTGGCCGACCAGCATGGTGTTCCGCAAGGGCCACCGTATCCGCATCGACATCCAGCCGCGCGATGGCATCGGCAGCAACTTCTACGGGCACTACCACGCCGACTACAACCTCGGCGCCGAAAACACGATCCACTCGGGCGGTGCCCGGCTGTCCTGGTTGCTGTTGCCGATCATCCCGCCGAAGGGTTGACCGCGGCGGCGGCTACTGCTTCTGAATCCCGGCGCGCTCGATCACGACGCGCCACTTCTCGATCTCGGAGGCCATCAACTCGGTGGCCTGCCGGGGCGTGCTCGCGCGTGCCTCGACGCCGACATCCAGCAGTCGCCTCGCCACTTCCGTCGAGGCCAGTGCCGTCGTGACCTCGCGATTGAGGCGCTCGATGATCGCAGGCGGCGTGCGCGCCGGTGCTGCGAGCGAGGCCCAGGAAGCGGCGTGGTAGCCGGGGACCCCGCTTTCGGCGACCGTGGGCACGCCCGGCAGCAGCGGTGAACGCTTGCCCGAGGTCACCGCCAGCGCCTTCACCGCGCCCGAGCGAACCTGCCCGATCACCGCGCCGACGCTCTCGAACATCAACTGCACCTCGCCGCCGCGCAGCGCCGCCAGCCCCGCCGGCGAGGTCTTGTACGGTACGGTCTGCGCACGGATGCCGGTCATGGTCTTGAACAGTTCGACTGCGAGGTACTGGGTGCTGCCGATGTTCAGCGTGCCGATGTCGAGCTTGCCCGGGTGGGCGCGCGCCTGGGCGAGCGCGTCGGCGAGCGACGCGAATCGGGTATCGGAGGACGCCAGCACGGCCATGTCGAAGAAGCCGAGCGTTGACACGTGCGCGAAGTCCTTCACGATGTCGTAGGGCAGGCTGTTGAACATCGATACCGTCAGCGCGGCACCGTTACCGGTGTGCAGAAGGGTGTAGCCATCCGGCTCGGCCTTGGCGACCGCCACCGAGGCGACGATCAGCCCCGCGCTCGGCCGGTTGTCGACGATGATCGGCTGCGCCATCGACTCGGACAGTCTCTGGCCGACGGTGCGCGCGGTGATGTCGCCGATGCTGCCCGGGCCGTAGGGAACCAGGTAGCGGATCGGCCTCGACGGGAAGTCCTGCGCCCAACCCGTCGCGGGCATCAGCGCGGCAAGCGCGGCCGCGCAGGCCAGACGATGGCGTATGTTCATCCGCTTCCCCTCCCGTTGTGCAGGGCCCGCCGGTCTCGCCGCCGCTGGTGCCCGCCGTCGGCCCAGTATACTGCCGGCCGGAGGATGCAGAATGACGACACTGATCATCGGCGCCGGGCTGGTCGGCGCGCAGGTGGCGAAGATCCTGGCCGACCGCGGGGAACGCCCGTTGGTGATGGATGCGCGCCCGCAGCGGGACGTGCTGGAAAGGATCGTCGATGCGTCGGCGATCGACCTGTTCGAGGGGGACGTGCTCAAGCCGCTGTCGATCGCTGCGGCGCTCACCCGCGCGAAGGTCGATGCAATCGTGCACACCGCGGCCAATCCGCTGCTGACGCTGGGCGCGCAGCGTAACCCCTACGCCGCGATCGAACTGAACATCATGGGGCTTGCGAACGTGATGGAGTCGGCGCGCATCCACGGCATCGGCCGGGTGGTCGTCTCCAGTTCCAGCGTGCTCAACCGCTACCAAAGTGGTGGCGAGGATGGCGCGGACCTGTCGAAGGAAGAGGCCGTGCCCAGGCCGCACACCTTCTACGCCGCCACCAAGCAGGCGGTGGAGAGCATCGGCCTGAACTATGCGCGCAGTTTCGGCATCGCCTTCGCGGCGCTGCGCTACTGTCCGGTGGCCGGTCCGTGGAGCGGACCGGGCGGCGGCGGGCCGAGCGGCATCTTCCGCGCGATGCTGGAGGCCGCCGTGGATGGCCGCGAGGCGGTGATCCCTGGCACGGCGATGGAGTGGGTGTACTCGAAGGACGCGGCGATGGCCACGGTGCAGGCCCTGCAGGCGCCGGACCTGGGCCGCGGCGTGTTCAACATCACGATGGGTCGGATCTACCGGCCCGAGGAACTCGCGGCGGAACTTCAGCGCGCCTTTCCGGGCGTGCGCACGCGCATCGAGGCGCAGCCGGAGGGTTCGACCTGGAGCGGCGGCGACTGGAAGCCGGCAGACCTCGCTCGCGCGGCGAAGCATCTGGGTTACGTGCCGCAGTACCCGATGGCCCGCCTGCTCGAGGACTACGCGCAGTGGTACCGGGCCCTCCGGGGCCGCTAGCGCGAGCCTGACTGACGCGCAGTCGTTGACGGGGCTGCGCGCCGCACGGTCCGGCCGCATGAGGCACGGGCCTCCGGGAACGGGCGCGCTGGCGCGCCCTGGCGTTGCGCTACCCTTGCAGGTGTCGGTTGCGACTCGTTGGCCTGCGGTGCGGTGGGCGCGCGCCGGTCATGATTGCAGGAAGACGTTGCGTTTTACGTAATCACGATTCTGAATTTGCCTGGACCCTGACCGATGGCTGAAGCGGATACCGAACAGGCGCATTACCTCGACGCGCTCGCCGGCTTCGTCTGCCGCACGCGCCTGGACGACATCCCGGCAGGCGTGCTGCGCAAGATGCGCGAGGACTTCGCCGACACGCTCGCCGTGATCGCGGCCGGGATGCAGACGCCCGAGCTGCGCGCGCTGGTCCCGCTGCAGGTCGCGGCCGGCGCGCCGGGGGCGGCCAGCGTGCTCGGCAGCCGGGTCCGGACCAACGCGATGGACGCGGCCGCGCTCAACGGTACCGCGGGCGTCTGCCTGGAACTGGATCCGGGCAACTCCCGGTCGCACGGCCACCCGGGCATCCATTGCCTGCCTTCGGCGCTGGCGTTGGCGCAGGACGGCCGCCGCAGCGGTGCTGATGCGCTGCTCGCGTTCACCGTCGGCTACGAGGTGTGCGCGCGCGTCGGCGGCGCAGCGCACATGGGCATCATGGTGCAGCCGCACGGCACCTACGGCGTGCTCGGTGCCGCGATGACGGTGGCCAAGCTGCGCGGACTGTCGCATGCACAGGTGCGCGCGTTGATCAACGTGGCCGGCGCCACCCCGATGGGCGGCAACCGGCAGACCATGCTCGACGGTGCGACCGTGCGCAACTGGTATGCCGGGCACAGCAGCCAGATGGGGCAGATGGCCGTGCGGCTGGCCGAGGCCGGGTTCACCGGGCCGCACGCAGCGCTCGACGTGACCTTCGGCCGCGTACTCGGCGATGCGTTCGACGCCACGCAGGCCGTGCGCGGGCTTGGCGAGCACTGGTACGCCGGCGAGGGCTACATCAAGCTGTACTCGGGGGCACGCCATCTGCACTGCGCCATCGATGCGCTGCGCGACCTGTTCGATCGGCACGCCGGCCGCGCGATCGCACCGCAGGACGTGGTGCGCATCGAGGTCCGCACCCACCGCCTGGCGGTGTTCTGCGGCGCGAAGGTGGTCGATTCGGCGTTCGGTGCCCGCTTCTCCGTGCCCTTCGCCCTGGCGACGGTCCTGTTCCACCGACGCTGGGACCTCGACTGCTTCGGCGAGGCTGCGGTGGCGGAGCCGGCCATCCGCGGGCTGATGCTGAAGGTCGACCTGCAGGAGGATGAGGCCAGCACCCGAGGGTTCCCGGCGAAGCAGGCGTGCGACCTCGCGATCGTGCTGAAGGATGGCACCCGGCTCGAAGGCCGCTGCGAGGTCATGCGCGGGGAGCCGGAGCGCCCGCATCCGCAGGCGGAGATCGACCGCAAGTTCTTCGACCTCGGCGCGCCGGTGTGGGGGCGCGAGCTTGCCGAGCGTGTCTTCGCGGACTGCCACCGGCTCGAATCCGTCACGGACATGCGCGCGTTCGCCGGCGGTGCGGAGCTCTGAGCGCCACCAGCGTCCAGAGTGTGCGGGTTGCGAGTATCGAGGGTCATCGGTGTGTCATGACCTGGCGGAGGTGCGGTAACCTTCCGGTCATGGATCCCAGCACCGACGCTTCCGCTTCCATCGCCAACCTCCACGCCCGCCTGCGCGGCGGGACACTGCGCATCCCCGAACTGATTGCCGGCTCGCTCGATGCGATCGCCCGCCTGAACCCGCGGTATCGGGCCTTCTCCCACCTGGCGGCCGACGCGATGGCGCAGGCGGAAGTCCTGCAGGCGGAACTCGACGCCGGGCGCGTGCGCGGCCCGCTGCATGGCCTGGCGGTCAGCGTGAAGGGCAGCATCCCGGTCGCCGGGTTACCCTGGACCGAAGGCACGCGGATCTTCGGCTCGCGCGTGGCTGCCCAGGACGCTGCGGTCGTGCGCCGGGTGCGCGCAGCCGGTGGCATCGTGCTCGGTACCACCACGCTGTCCGAACTGGCGATGTACGGCGTCACCAATGCGTTCGAACCGATGGGGCTCAATCCCTGGGACGTCGCACGCACCGCCGGTGGGTCCTCCACCGGGGCGGGCGTGGCTGCCGCGCTCGGCATGGCGCAGGTGAACCTCGGCACCGACAGCGGGGGATCGATCCGCAACCCCGCCTGCCACTGCGGCGTGGTCGGCTTCATGCCGCGCATCGGTGGGCTGTCGGCCGAGGGCAAGGCGAACCATTCGCCCAGCCTCTCGACGATCGGACTGGTCGGGCGCAACGTGGCCGACGTCGAAATCGCCTGGGACGTGCTGGCCGATGCGCCTGGCCTGCGCGTGGATGCGCCCGGCCGCCGGCTGCTTGTGCTGCGCGACCTCGTGGATACGATGTGCGACGACGAGACGCTCGCGCTGTTCGAGGCTGCCTGCACTGGCCTGTCCAAGGCGGGCTTCGAACTGGTCGACGGCGGGGTGCCCGGCTGGATGGCTGGCGAGCATGCGGCGGGCGTGGTCTCGCTGCATGAATCGGGACAGGCGCTGTCGCGGATGGATCTTTCGCTGGCGAGCGACGGTATCCGGCAGCGCGCCGCCAACGCCGCGCGGCTCGACGCCGCCACGGTCGATGCGGCGCGCGCGGCCTGCGCGGCATTGCGCCGATCGTTGCCGGCGACGCTTGCAGCCACCGGTACCTCGGCGGTGCTGACACCGACCTGGCCGTTCGCCGCGCCCCGGCTCGAGGCACTGTCACTGGACGTGCGCGGGCGCACCGTGCCGATCGATCCGCACCGCAACTGCTTCGTCCGCGCCGCCAATGCGATCGACGCCTGCGCGATCTCGCTGCCGATGGGGCTCTATCCTGGTGCACGAGTGCCCGCCGGCGTGCATCTCACGGCGCCGGGCGGATCGGAACGCGCGGTGCTTGCGCTGGCACGCGCGATGGAACCCTGCCTGTCCGGCCTCCCGCCCCTGCCGGCGCCGTGAGCCGGTTGTCCCACCGCCGTCGCGAGGGCGCGACGGCACGAACCTTGCATCAATTGCGAAATCGGCTTTTTTCCAAGGAGCAGTCGTCGTGACCCAGTTTCCTGCCTCGGTTGTCCGAGTCGTCCTTTTCTCTGCAGCGCTGTGCGCGAGCGTCGCGCATGCAGCCGACGGCCAGTACCCCAATCGCCCGATCCGCATCGTCGTGCCCTACTCCGGCGGATCCTCGGACGTGGCTGCCCGGCTGCTCGCGCCCCGGCTGTCCGATGCGCTCAAGCAGCCGGTGCTGGTCGACAACCGCCCCGGTGCCGATGGGCGCATCGGCACCCAGTACGTGGCCAACGCCAACCCGGACGGGCATACCCTGCTGTCCATCCTCACCACCCACGCGATCGCAGGCGCGCTGATGAAGCTGCCCTACGATTCGATCCGGGATTTCGCACCAGTGGCCGCGATGTCGGTCGCGGAACTCGGGATGGGCGTGCATCCGTCGGTGCCGGCATCGAACCTGAAGGAATTCATCGCCTGGGGCCGTTCGTTGCCGCAGCCGCTGACCTACGCCACCACCCAGATCGGCGGTAACCAGCACCTGGCCGGTGAACTGTTCACCCTGATCACCGGCGTCAAGATGACGCCCGTGCCCTACAAGGGCGGCGGCGACGCGATGGCGGCGCTGCTTGGTGGGCACGTGAACATGTATTTCGGCTCGATGGCCTCGATGAACCCGGTGTTCAAGTCCGGCAAGGTGAAGGCGATTGCCGTGACCGGGTCGGCGCGCGACCCCGAGTTCCCCGGCATGCAGACCTTCGCCGAAGGCGGCGTACCCGGGCTCGATATCCGGCTGTGGTACGGGATGCTGATGCCGGCCAAGGCACCGCGCGAGGCAGTCGACCGCATCTCGAAGCTGATCGTCGACAGCGTCGGGACCCCCGAGTTTCGCGCGGCGCTCGCCAAGCAGGGCATGAACCCGATGCCGATGGATTCCGCCCAGTTCCGGAAGTTCCTGATCGGGGAATCCACGCGCTACGCCGACCTCGTCAAGCGGGCGAACATCAAGATCGAGCAGTGACCGTGGCAGCCGGCGCGCACGGGCGCGCCGGCGGTCCGGACTCTGGTCAGTCCAGCGGTATCGAGCGGCCCAGGTCGCGCCGCTCGGCCTCGCGCAGCGCGTGGGCGGCGAAGGCGACATCGCCGATCGCCATGCCCTGGATCAGCGCCACGATGCGATCGGAGGGTGCCAGCCGGCCCGGCTTCGCCCCGCAGAGCACCTCGCAGGCCAGCGCATCGATCCGCGCATCGAACGTAGCCGGTGTCAGGTGTCCCTGCGCGATCCACGCCCCGCCGTCGCCCATCTCGGCGGAGAAGTCGGCGTCGTCCACGATGAAGCGCTCCGCCTCGGCCAGCACCGGATAGTCCACCTCGTTGTAGCTGCCCATCGAGCACACCACGGCGCCCGGCTTGAGTGTGCCGCCGAACACCAGCGGTGTCGGGGATTCGGTCAGCGTGACCACCAGGTCTGCGTCCTCGACCGCCTTGCGGCCATCGGGCTCGGCGCGCATCGGCGCGTGCACGCAGGCTGACTGTGCCTCGATGAAGGCGTCCATGTTCTTCGCCTGGCGTGAGGTCACGCGCAGCTCCTGCACGTCCAGCGCCTGCGCGAGCATCGGCGCGATCTCGGCCGCGATGCCGCCGGTGCCGAACAGCGCGACGACCAGCGGGCCCGGGTTGACCAGCGCCTGGGCGGACACCGCGCCGAAGGCTGCGGTGCGCAGCCGGCTCAGCCAGTGCTCGGACACCAGACCCGAGAGCTGGTAACCGGCGTGGTCATAGACCGCGCAGAAGTTCGTGTTCATCGCGGTCGGCCCGGGATGCGACAGCAGACGGATGCCCGATGCATTCAGGTAGCCGACCGCTGCGGCCTTGAACTTGAACTTCGGCCCGCCGACCGGCTTCGCGTCGAGCACCATCGCCGAGGGCGATGACAGCACGCTTCGGCCGGCCGCCTGGTCGACCAGCGTACGGCGTGCGAGATCGAGGGCGATTGACGTGTCGAGCACCGACCGGACATCGGATTCGGAAAGGATGCGCAGCTGTCCCATGGTCAGGACCCCTTGCGCACGATGCAGGCGCACAGTCCGCCGCCGGGCGGTGCCTGGTGCACGGTATTGGCCGAGATGAAGGTGCGGGTGGACCCGAGGATCGAACCGACGATGCCGCTCATCGCCGCGCGCACGTGCTTGTCCATGTCGAGGTGGCTGCTCTTCATCGTCGTGCGCACCCCGCGCACCTTGCCGTCGGGCGCCGCGCCGGCCTTGATCAGCGTTGCCACCACGCGCTCGGCGTCGGCAACCTGCCCGTCGGCATCGATGGTGCAGCCGGCGGCCTTGTACATGTCGCGCAAGCCCTTCGCATCGAGCACGTCGCGCAGGAAGCCGGTGTGCACGCTGAGTTCGCCCGCCGCACCCGGCCGGTTGGCGAGCAGCATGATCTCGACGCAATCGAGTTCAGCGCCCGAGAACACCATCGCCCGCCTTGCATACAGGCTGTGATCGGTGTTGAACGCCTCCTGCACAATCTTCTCGCGCGCTACCTCGCCCAGTGCCAGCCCGGCGCCGAGCGCACCGACCGCCTTGGAATGTGCGGAGGTCACCCGGGTGTTGCGCACTGCGCCCGCAGTGGCGGGGATGTGACTGGTGACCGGGGTCTTCACGATCACGAGCGCGACGTCGGCAGGCTGCACGCCCGCTTCGCGCATCGCCGCCTGCACGGTCTCGGACACGATGACCGCATGTGCCGGGGTGCCGATCTCCTCCGGCGTGAGCGAACGGCTGCGCGCGCAGCCGAAGGCGAGTGCACTGCCCTGCCCTGCCGCGGCGTCGCTGGCGTCCTCGACGTCGACGAAAAGGTAGCCGAACGGGGTCATTGCGCCTTCGCAGCCAGTCGAGATCAGGAAGGTGGAGCGGTCGACCAGCGACGGGCCGCCGTGGGCCTGGATCGCAGCGGTCAGGCTGAGTAGCGCGAACTCGCGCGAGAAGTCGTTGACGTCGGAGTTGCCCTCCGTCTTCACCAGCAGCGCGAGCTTGCGGATGCGGGCTGGTTCGAAGCGGGCCAGGCTGCGGCTGAAGTCGCTGACATCGCCGGGGTTGGCGGTGTCGTATGCAATCACATGGGCTGTCACGGTGTGTCCTCGGGATTCGTCGCGCGCATCAGGCGCGCGGCAGGCCGACGTGGCGATGGACCGGCAGCGGCATGGACCATGCGCGCCGGTTCACTTCGTCGATGTATGGTCGTACTTTAACGTAGCCTGCCTGTAGGCGGCTGATGTCGGCGCGTACCTCGGGCATCAGTCCGTCGATCTCGGCGCGCAGCGCGGACTCGTCGACGCGGGTGCTGCGTCCGTCGCGCACCACCACCTCGCCATCGACCACCACCTGGCGGATCGAGCGGCCGCTGTCGGCATACACGAGTTGCCGCACCGCGCTGTTGTACGGCAGGTAGGCGGGGTCGGACAGGTCCATCAGCACCAGGTCGGCCCGATGTCCCGGTCGGATCGCACCGATCGAACCGGAGAGGCCCGCGCTGTACGCGCCGCCCAGGGTGCCTGCGCGCAGCGCCTCGGCCGCGGTCACACCGGTGCGCTCCGGCGTGCTCACTGCGGCGAGCAGGCAGAACAGCTTCATCACCTGCAGCAGGCTCTGCACGTCGCTGCAGCTGCAGTTGTCGCAGCCGAGCGCGATGTTCACGCCACGCTCGCGGTACTCGAGGATCGGCGCCACGCCACTCTTGAGCTTCAGGTTGCTCAGCATGTTCAGCACCACGCTGGTACCCGTGGCGGCGACCTTGTCCAGCTCGTCGGGTTCGAGCCAGATCGCGTGGGCGAGCGACACGTGCGGGCCGAGCAGCCCGGTGTCCTCCAGCAGCTTCACCGCCGAGCCCCCATGTGCCTGCAGCCGCTCGTGGGCAAAGATACGCTGCGTACGGCTTTCGTACACGTGGGTGTAGACCGGCAGCGATCGCCGGCGCGACAGGTCTGCCACCGCCTCCAGCAGCCCCGGCGAGCAGCGCTGCGGTGCCGAAGGTGCAAGCGCCCAGCGCAGCATTCCGCCGCGGTCGCCGATGCGTTCGATCGCCGCTTCCAGGAACGCCATCTGGGCGGCGGGCTCGTCGCGCGCGGTGCCGATGATGCCGTGCAGGTCCGCGGGCGCGAGCGTGTCGATCCAGGGGATGGTGTCGAGCTGGGACCGGTCGCGCACGGTCATCCCGAGGATGACGCGTATGCCGGCTTCGGCGTAGGCATCGACGATGGTGTCCACCACGGCGTCGGAGAACGGCGCGGCGCTGTTCATGTCCTGCACGGTGGTGATGCCGTTGTGCAGGCATTCCAGCGCCCCGGCCAGGGTCCGAGCCCGCACCTCGGCCAGCGAGCGCTTCGAGCCGAGCGGGCCGGCCAGCACGCCCCAGTGCTCGAGCGACAGGTCCTCGAACATGCCCTTGGCCAGCACGTCGTGCGAGTGGTAGTGCGCGTTGACCAGGCCAGGCACGGCGAGCATGCCCGCGGCGTCGATCACCTCGGCACCTGCGGGCGCGGCCAGGTCGTTGCCTACCGCGGTGATCGCCCCGCCCTCGCACAGGATGTCGCGCGTCGGCGGATCGTCGAGGTCGCCGTCGAGGTCGAGCACGCGGGCGCCGCGGATCAGCAGGGTCGGGCGGGAAGGGCTCATCGGCAGGTCCTTGTACGGGGCGATGCAGTGGAACGAGCGTCCGATTCTATACGGCGATCACGCTGGTCCCCCGATGTGATTGGACGCGATAATGCGGAGGTCCGGCTGCGCAGACCGCCGGTTCCAAGGATCCGCCATGACCCCGATGCACACCCGGTTCGCGC
>CANHBC010000030.1 GCA_947458835.1 Betaproteobacteria bacterium
CACATCGGCGGCTGCGCGCGCGGGCAACGCCGCCGCCGGACGTACAGCCGCGGTGGGACAGGCGGCGACGCCGGGGCCGGCCCCGGCAGGCGATTCGATCCGTGTCACCCGTGGCAGCAGTTCGGCCCCGGTCAACCCGGCACTGGCCGACGCCTGGGACCACCTGCAGGCAGGGCGCCTGGAGGCCGCGCAGCGCCTGTACAGCCAGGTGGCGACGGCCGAGCCGCGCAACATCGACGCCCTGCTCGGACTGGCCGCGGTTGCACAGCTGGGCAACCAGGCGGAGGCGGCCAACCGCCTGTGGCTGCGCGTGCTCGACATCGAACCGCGCAATGCCCATGCACAGGCAGCGCTGCTCGGGCAGATCGGGCGGGCGGACCCCACGGCCGCCGAAACCCAGCTCAAGTCGCTCATCGGGCGCGAGCCATCGCCCTTCCTCTATTTCACCCTCGGCAACCTCTACGCCGACCAGAACCGCTGGGCGCAGGCCCAGCAGGCGTACTTCCAGGCGCACCACCTGCAGCCGAGCAACGCCGACTACGCCTTCAACCTCGCGGTGGGCCTGGAGCGCATCGGCCAGTCGCGGCTGGCAGCGACCTACCTGCGCACCGCGATCCGCCTGGCTGACGCCGGCTCGCGCCCGAACTTCGACGTCGAGGCCGCACGGCGCCGGGCGAAGCTGCTCGAAGCGTCGAACGGGACACCCTGATCGTGTCCGACCTGCGCAGGAAGCTACGGCTCGGCGAACTGCTGGTGCAGCAGGGCCTGCTGTCGGTCGACCAGCTGCGCATCGTGCTGACCGAACAGAAGCGGCAGAACCTGCCGATCGGCCGCCTGCTGGTCCAGCTCGGGTTCGTCACGGAAGACGTGATCCGCGACGTGATGGCACGCACGATCGGCCAGGAGAGCGTCGACCTTGCGCAGGTCGTGATCGACGCGGAGGCCCTGCGTCTGGTGCCCGAGGCGTTCGCCCGCCGCAACCGGGTCCTGCCGATCGCCTACGACGACGAGACGCGTCTGCTCACGCTCGCCACCACCGACGTGTTCAAGGTCGTGGTGCTCGACCAGTTGCGCGCCACCCTCGGTGGCCGCGTCGAGGTCCGGACGCTGCTCGCGACCGAGGCCCAGATCGAGGAGGCCATCGACACGTTCTACGGCTTCGAGCTTTCGGTGGACGGCATCCTGGAGGAGATCGAGACCGGCGAGATCGACTACCAGAGCCTGCAGGGTGCCGAGGGCGAGTACACGCAGCCGGTGGTGCGTCTGGTCGGCGCGCTGCTGGTGGACGCGGTCAAGCGCGGCGCCTCGGACATCCACTTCGAGCCCGAGTACGCGTTCCTGCGCATCCGCTACCGCATCGACGGCGTGCTGGAGACGATCCGCAGCCTGCACAAGACCTACTGGCCGGGCATCGCGGTGCGGGTGAAGGTGATGAGCGGGATGAACATCGCCGAGACGCGCGCCCCTCAGGACGGGCGCGTGTCGATGAACCTGTCGGGCCGGCCGATCGACTTCCGGGTATCGACCCAGCCGACGATCCATGGCGAGAACATCGTGCTCCGGGTGCTCGACCGCGAGAAGTCGATCATCAGCCTGGACCGCATGGACCTGGCCGACCGCCAGCGCGAGAAGCTGATGCTGATGCTGGCGCGCCCCGAAGGCATCCTGATCGTCACCGGCCCCACCGGCAGCGGCAAGACCACCACGCTCTACTCGCTGCTGTCTCAGGTCAACGACGAGACGGTCAACATCATGACCCTCGAGGATCCGGTCGAATACCCGGTCACGCTGATGCGCCAGACCTCCGTGAACGAGAGCGCGAAGATGGAGTTCGCCAACGGCATCCGCTCGATCATGCGCCAGGACCCGGACATCATCCTGGTCGGGGAGGTGCGCGACCGTGAAACCGCCGAGATGGCGTTCAGGGCCGCGATGACCGGCCACCAGGTATTCACCACGCTGCACACCAACTCGGCGCTCGGTGCCTTCCCGAGGCTGCTCGACATCGGGATCGCGCCGGACATCATGGCCGGCAACATCATCGGCGTGATCGCGCAGCGGCTGGTGCGGGTGCTGTGCCGCCACTGCCGCGAACCCTACGCACCCTCGGCCGAGGAACTGCGGCTCGTCGGCCGGCCGGTGCGACAGCTGTACCGCCCGGTCGGCTGCAGCCAATGCAACGGCAAGGGCTACAAGGGCCGCACCGCGGTGATGGAGATCCTGGTGATGGACGGTGAGATCGACGAACTGGTCGCGCGCCGCGCCACGTTGCGCGAACTGCGCACCACCGCGATGGCACGCGATTTCCAGCCGCTCGCCGACGAGGCGATCGCGCGCGTCGTGGACGGCACCAGCAGCCTGGTCGAAGTGGCGCGCACGGTCGACCTGACCGGCCGCTACGACTGACGCGGGCGCCGCGCGAAGCCCCCCGGCGAGGCTACGACCAGCGATGGCAACCTTCCAGTACAAGGCGGTCGACCGGGTCGGGCGCGCAACGCGCGGGACGCTCGACGCGATGAACGACGTCGACCTCGAGCTGCGGCTGCGCCGGATGGGGCTCGACATGATCTCCTTCCGGGCGGTCGAGCCGCGCAGCATCCAGTCGCTCGGTGCGGTGAAGCGCCAGGACGTGATCAACCTGGTTTTCGACCTGGAGCAGATCAGCCGCGCCGGCATACCGATGCTCGACGGCCTGCGCGACCTGCGCGACGGCATCGACAACCCTCGCCTGCGCGAGGTGCTCACATCGGTCGTCGAGGACATGGAAGGCGGCCGCCTGCTCTCGCAGTGCCTGGCCCAGCACCCGAACCTGTTCAACAACGTGTTCGTGAGCCTGGTGCGCGCCGGCGAGCAGTCGGGCCAGATGACCGAGGTGCTCGAGAACCTCGGCACGACGCTGCGCATGCAGGACGAACTGGCCGCACAGACGCGCCGCCTGCTGGTCTATCCGAGCGTCGTGCTGCTGGTCGTGCTGGCGGTCATGGTGTTCCTGTTCACCTACCTCGTGCCGCAGGTGACCGGCCTGCTGCGTACGATGGGCATCGCGCTGCCGCTGCAGACACGACTGATGATCGGCGTGTCGGAGGTGGTGCGCGGCTACTGGCTGCTGCTCGTCGCGCTGCCGCTGCTTGCCTTCGGGGTGGCGGTTGCGCTGGTGCGCACCAGCGACCGCGCGCGCCTGGCCTGGGACTACCTCAAGCTGCACGTTCCGGTGACCGGGCCACTGCTGCAGAAGGTGATCATGGCGCGCTTCGCCAACGTGTTCGCCCTGCTCTACCGATCGGGCATCACCATCCTGGAGGCACTGCGCACCAGCGAGGCGATCGTCGACAACCGGGTGATCGGCAACGCGATCGCCCGGGCGACCGGTCAGATCAACGCCGGGGTCAGCCTGACCGACGCCTTCCGCGACCTGGGCACCTTCCCGCCGCTGGTGATCCGGATGCTGCGCGTGGGCGAGGCCACCGGCGCACTCGACACCGCGCTGTCCAACGTCACCTACTTCTACAACCGGGACGTGCGCGAATCGATCGAGCGCGGCCTGAAGCTGCTCGAGCCTGCCCTGATCTTCGTGCTCGGACTCTCGCTGCTGCTGATCATGTGGGCCGTGCTGTCTCCGGTGTACGACATCCTCGGCAAGCTCAAGCTGTGACCGCGCACCAGCATACGATGCGAGCCTCCTCTCCCGGCCTGAGCCTGCACCCTCCGGAGCGCGCCTGACATGGCCTTCGGCGAACGACTGCTGCTGTGCGTCGGCGCGTCCCGGGCCACCCTCGGCCACTGGCGCGGCAACCGGCTGTCCGCGTGCGAGACCTTCGCCAGCGACGAGGACGGACTGAAGCGCTTCACCCAGGCGATCGAGGCGCAGCGGCGGCTGCCGATACAGGCCCTGGTCGATGCCGTGGAGGAGGACTATCGGACCGAACTGCTGCCCCATGCGACGGGCCGGGAACGAAGCGGGATGGTCCAGCGCAGGCTGCGCCAGCTCTACCGGACCTCGCCCTACCATGCAGCGGTGCTGCAGGGACGAGAAGGAGACCGACGCGACGACCGCTACCTGTTCGCGGCGCTGACCAATGCAGAGCTGTTCCTGCCCTGGGCCGAGGCGATCGAGGAGGCCGGCGTGGCGTTCGCCGGCCTGTACCTGCTGCCGCTGGTGATGCCCTCGCTGGCGGAACGGCTCGGCATCGATCGCGCGCCGACCCTGCTGGTCACGCCCACCGCGAGCGGCCTGCGCCAGAGCTTCATCGAGGACGGGCTGCTGCGGGTGAGCCGGCTCACGCCACTCGCCCGTAACCCGGCGCGCGACGCGGTCGACCCGGGGGCGACGAGCCTGCTGGTCGAGGAGGTCGGGAACACCCGGCTCTACCTGGAGGCGCTCAAGCTGCGCGGGCGCGACGATCCGCTGTCGGTGACCCTGGTCGACATCGACGACAGGCTTGCACCAGCCGCAGCGGCGCTCGAAAGCCAGGGCAGCAACACCCATTGCACGCGCGTGCCGGCCGCGACGCTCGCGCACGAGCTGCCGCTGTCGCTGTCGATGCTCGCAGCGACGCCCGATGCACTTGCGCTGACGCTGCTGGGTCTGCGCCCGCCGAGGGTGAACCTGGCGCCGGCGCAGTCGATGCGCCGCTTCCGGGTGCTGTCAACGCAGCGCTCGCTGTACGCGGCCACCGGCTTGATCGGCGTGGTCGGCATGACGTTCGCGCTGGCCAACGTCTGGCAGACCCACCAGCTCACCGCGCAGGCGCAGGCGCAGCATGTCGAGACGACGCGCTGGCAGGAGCGCTACATGGCGGTCACGCGCGAATTCCCGCCGGCACCCGCCCCCCTGCCGGCGCTGCAGGCGACGGTCGATGCCGCACGCACGATCGCGGTGCAGACGCGCACGCCAGAGCGGGCGTTCGCCGTCGTGTCGTCCGCGCTCGAAGCCAGGCCGGAGATCGCGCTGCGCAAACTCACCTGGCGACTCGGCGACCCGATCACCGAAACCGATCCCCAGCGCACGGCAGGGCCGCGAACCGGGACTGCGCAAGGCACGGGCGGCCGCGTCGAGAGCGTCGCGATCGATGCCGAGATCGGCGGCTTCGCCGGCGACCTGCGCGCGGCGATCGCAAGCATCGAAGGCTTCGCGCAGCGGCTGCGCGACGATCCGCGGGTGCAGGCGGTGTCCATCGCGCGGCTCCCGCTCAACGTGAACCCGACGTCCAGCCTGTCGGGCAATACCCGTGAGCGTACCGAGCAGGGCGGCGGAGCCACGTTCCGGCTGCTGGTGCAACTGCGCGGGAGCGCGCCTTGAACATGACCGGCCGATCTCCGTACATGGTCCCTGTCCTGCTGCTGGCGATGGTCACGCTGGCAGTGGGCACGCTCGACTGGTACAGCTACCGGATAGTGCAAGATACACAAGTGGCCGCCAGCCGGCAGCAGCGCGCGCTCGACGAAGCCCGGCAGCGCTACCATCGCTCCGGCGAGGAGCGCGACCTGCTCACCCGCTATGTGCCTGAGTACCAGGCGCTCGATCGCGCCGGCTTCATCGGTCCCGAGCAGCGCGTGAACTGGATCGACAGCCTCCGGGTGGCCGGTGAAGCAGTACGGCTGCCAGGCGTGCAGTACCAGATCGGGGCCCAGACCCCCCACCGCCTGCCTGAACTGCCGCAGGCGAGCCTCGTGCAGTCGCCGATGACCATCGACCTGCGACTGGTCCACGAGGGCGACCTGATGCGATTCCTGCGCGCGCTGGCAGCCGAGCAGGTCGGGGTATTCATGCTGAACGAGTGCACGCTGGAGCGGCTCACCGCCGAGCCGGTGAGCCACGGACAGCCCAACCTGCGCGCCGACTGCGACCTGTCGTGGATCTCGGCCCCGAGACCGGGAGCGGTGCGATGACCGCCGCGCCACGGCTGCGACCGATCGTCGTGCGCCTGCTGCTGGTCGCGTCGGCGCTGGCCGGACCTGGCGTGGCCGCCGCCCAGGACGGCCTGGGGCGGCTTTTCTTCACCCCGGCCCAACGCGCTCAGCTCGACCAGCAGCGCGGCAGGCCAGGCGCGCCAGAACCCGGCACGAGAGCGGTCGGCGCGGCGGCACGGCAGGCGCCGGCGTCGCTCGCGATCGATGGCATCGTCCGGCGCAGCGATGGACAGGCGACCGTCTGGCTCAACCGCGAACCGACGCTCGCTCCGGCGCCGCACGGACCGGTCCGCATCGGACCGGTGGGCGATGCCGCCGAGGGCGCCGACCTTCGCCTTCCGGACAGCGGCCGACGGGTCCGGATCAAGGTCGGCCAGCAGGTCGACGTGCAGACGGGCAAGGTCGAGGAGCGCTATCGGCAGCCGGTACCGCCGACGCCCGCCCCGCCAGCGGGCACGGAGCCGTCCGGCGCGCCGAGAGACTCGGCGCGGCAGGATCGCCGGCTCGACGAGCCCGCGCGCGATCCGGGCCGTGACGCGGAGCCGTCGCGGTGAGCGGCATTGCGTACGCCCAGGCCTCCGCCAGGGCGCGCACGCCGGGCTCGGGGCGGGACCGCCGCCACCGCGAATCGGGTATTGCACTGATCGCGGTGGTGGTATTCATCAGCATTGCGAGCGCGGTCTTCGTGCTGCGCCGGCTCGACGCCGACGGATGGGTCGCGCGCCAGAACCAGCGCACGGCCGAGGCGCTGCAGTCCGCCCGGGAGGCCCTGCTTGCGCATGCGATGACCAACGCGAACCGCCCCGGCGCGCTGCCCTGCCCCGACATCGACGGCGACGGGCAGGCGCTACCGGGAATCGAGTACGTCGGAAACGGCTGCCAGTCATACGTCGGCCGCCTGCCCTGGGCATTGCTGCGCATTCCGGAACTGCGCGACGGCAGCGGGGAGCTGCTGTGGTACGCACTGTCGCCGGGATTCCGCGATGCCGGCCCGGTCAACGGCAATCCGGGCTTCGTCAACCCTGACACCCCGGCCGTGCTGACTGTCGCCGGGCTGCCCGGCGCGTTCGGCGCGATCCTGTTCGCCCCCGGTGGCGCACTGCAGGGGCAGGTGCGCATCGGTGTCCGCACGAACATGCTCGACAACTATCTGGACGGCGTGAACGCGACCCCGACCACCGAGTTCTCCGCGGCGTTGCCCGGGCCGGCCTTCAACGACCGGCTGCTGCCGGTGACGCGTTCAGACCTGATCGCCGTGGCCGAGCGGCGCGTGGCACGCGACGTGGTGGCGGCACTGAACCAGTACTTCGACCTCCACGGATTCCTGCCCGTGCCGGCGGCCTTCACCAACGTACAGTGCGTCGACCCGGGCTTCGTCGCCGTCGGCGGTTGCCAGGGGCTGCCGGGCCTGCTGGCAGGGCGGATTCCCGCTTCGGTCCAGCCCGAGGCCTACGCGGCCGTCGGCTCGGGCCAGCGAAGTGCGCTGCTCAACGGCAGCGCGGTCCCGCCCGGCCAGTACGACCTGGTCTGGTTCCAGCTGCAGCGCTGGCGCGAGCATGTCGTCTACCTCGTGTCATCGAACTGCGCCGGACCGACGGCGACCGGCTGCGCAGGGGGCAACCTCAACCTGCGCGGCGCACCGGGCACCATCGACGGCGCGCGCTTCGCCGTGCTGATGGCCGGTACGCCGGCCGCCGGCCAGTCGCGCGCCAGCGCCACCGACAGGACCACCCTGGCGAACTACGTCGAACTGCCTGGGCTGGCAGCAGTGCAGCTACTGGCCTCCGGGGTCGTGCCGCCCGAGGTCATCGTGCCGCCGGGCACCGTGGTCGCCGTACCGGGGGCGAACTGATGCAGCGCACAGCCGCGAGGCAGGCATCGCGCCATCGGTCGCGTGGCGTATCGCTGGTGGAACTGGCGATCGGGTTGCTCATACTCTCCCTGATCATCGGTGGCCTGCTGGTGCCGCTGGCCAACCAGGTCGAGCAGAGCCGGGTCACTCAGACCCAGCGCCAGCTCGAGGAGATCCGCGACGCGCTGATCGGGTTCGCGCTCGCCAACGGTCGCCTGCCCTGCCCGGCCTCGGCCGCCTCCAACGGCGTCGAGAGCCCGCCCGGCGGTGGCGCCTGTACCCATCCGTGGAACGGATTCGTGCCTGCGGTCACGCTCGGGCTGTCGCAGGTCGACGAGCAGGGCTATGCGATCGACGCATGGGGCCTTGCCCGCAACCGTGTGCGCTACGCGGTGACCACCGCGAACGCCAGCGCATTCACCACTGCCGGCCAGCTGCGTGCGATCGGCATGCAGGCGCTGGCGCCCGACCTGCGCGTGTGCCGTTCCGGCCCGGGCATCGTCGGAGCCGGCGCGGCGGCGACCTGTGGCGCGGGCGAGGTGCTGTCGCAGACCGCGGTCGCGGTCATCCATTCGCTCGGGGCCAATGCCGCCACCGGCGGCATCTCGGCCGACGAGATCCAGAACCCGAACCCGAACAGCGCCAACAACGACCGCGCCTTCGTGAGCCGGGTCCGTAGCGCGCCCGGCGCCGCTGCCGCGGAGTTCGACGACCTGTTGACCTGGCTCTCGCCGAACATCCTGTTCGCGCGGATGGTCGCAGCCGGACAGCTGCCGTAGCGGAACGGGGGGACGCGCTTCACCCCGGCCAGCGCGCACGCTCCAGGGTGAACTGCACCGCACCCGGCTGGTTGCTCGACAGCCGCAGGTCGTACCCCTGCGAGGCCGCGAACTGGGCCACCTGATAGAGACCGACACCCAGCCCGTTGCGCGACTCCACCGGTTCGGCCAGCAGTCGCTCGGCAAGCACGGGGTCGATCGGGGCGCCGGTGTCCAGCACCGAGAGCTGCACACCGTCGAGCGTCGACAGCTCCACCTGCACGTCCACCCGCGGGTCGAGCTGCCGCTTGATCGCTGCATTCTGCAGCAGGTTGTCCAGCGCGCTGTCGAACAGCTCCAGGGGGACGCGGAGGCCATCGAGCACGCCGCGGCTGGACAGGCAGACCTCGACGCCGTCCAGCCGACGCTGCACTGCATGCCACCACTGCAGCGCATCGACCTCGGTCATCGCGCGTAGCTGCGGGTGCGCCAGCTTCTCCAGCGTGCGCTCGAGCCGCTGCGCGATCTGCGGCAGCTGCCGTCGCATCAGCTCCTGCAGCTCGATCGCGCGGGCGCCTTCGCTCGACTCGGCCGCGGCGCACAGCGCCTGCAGGGACTGCAGCAGGTTCTTCACGTCGTGGGTCAGGCGGGCACCGGTCTCGTGGATGGCCTGCGCATGGGCATGCTTGCGCTCGCGCTGCTCGCGCCGCTTCGCGTCGTAGAAATCGCCCAGCAGTTGCGCCAGCAGCGACGCGTGCAGGTTGAGCGCAGGCGTCGGCTGCAGCAACGTGTAGAGCTCCAGCGAGAGCCCGCGGGCGGACAACGCGATACGGTGCCGCGTGGTGACGCCGAGCGTTCCGGCGCTGTCGGCCGCGCTCCACTGCACGCCGGCCACCCAGGGCATCCGCGACAGCTCGGCGATCGCCCCCTGCAGGAAGCGCTCCGGGTCGCGCTGATGCTCGGCCAGCAGCGCCAGGCTGCGCATCCAGTTCTCGAACGGCAGCCCCACCGACAGCAGGTGCCACGACATCACCTGGCTCAGTCCGCCGAAGCCGCCGCGCGGGTTCCAGAGCCAGGACAGCACGACCAGCAGGGCGGCGACCGCGATCAGTGCCTGGGCCAGCGTGAACAGGTAGTTTTCCTGGCCGCTCACCGAGCCGAGCACCAGGCTGCCGAGCACCAGCACCGTCACGAGCAGCAGCAGCAGCATCGAGTAGACGAGGTCGACCACGACCGGCGCGCGCACCGCTGGCTCGACCGCCGGCTGCGGCAGTGGCGTCGGACGGATCGGTCCGACCGCAAGCGCGACCAGCGGCAGCACGAACTGCACCAGCACCGTCAGCAACCCGGGCAAGGCATCGCCGGTTCCCAACCGCGGCACGACCCAGAGCAGCAGCAGCCCGAGCAGGAAGAACGTCGCCAGCAGGGTACCGGCACGCTCGCGCGGCTCGCCGGCGCCTGGCACCCGACCGCCGATCAGCGCGAACAGCACGCAGATCCACAGCGCGGCGAGCCACCAGTTCACCAGCAGCGCGAAGCCGACGCCAGCCGCGACCAGCGCCCCCCCGGGCACCGGATCGATCCGCCGTTGCGCGCGCCAGAGCGGCTGCCAGATCAGGAACAGACCGATGTGGGTGAGCCAGAGCGCGCGCGCCCACCAGGCGTCGATGTCCCAGGCCAGCGCCGCATGGAGGGACAGCAGCATCATCGACAGCACCCACTGCGGCTGCCGACTCGACAGGGCGAGCAGGCCGTCGCCCGATCCGGCCTTGCGTCCGGTCAATCGCGCCTCCGCCCTGCCCGGCCACCCTGCGATCGCGGTAACCTCGCGGCCATCGGGTCCGGCCAGCGTGCGCGAGGCCGGCGAGCCCCGGTCGCCCTCCCGTCCACCGCCGAGTACCGTCCGCCGATGCCAACCATCCGCAGCCCGGAAGCGACCGCCACCTGCGGCACCGGGCGCCGGCAGCAGCTGGCCGCCATCGTGCGCTTCACCCTGCTCGAAGCCGTGCGTTCGCCGCTGCCCTGGCTGCTCGCCGCGGCCACCGTCGGCGCACTGGCAGCCGCCGGGTTCGCGGCGTCCCTCGCGCTCACCGAAGGCGCGCGATTCCAGGCCGCGCTGTTCGGCAGCGGGGTGCGCATCGCATGGGTGTTCATCTTCGCAGTCTATGTCATCGGCAGCATCGCCCGAGAGATGAACGAGCGCGGCTTCGAGGTCGCACTGGCACTGGAAGTGGACCGCAGCACCTGGGTACTCGGCAAGCTTGCCGGATTGCTGCTGCCGGTGTTCCTGGCCACGCTGCTGTCGTGGCCGCTGCTGGCACTGGTCGCTACCCCGGCCGGGGCAGCTGCCTGGTGCGTTTCGCTCGCGGCCGAGCTGACGGTCGTGGTCGCCGCCGCGCTGTTCTTCTCGCTCAACCTGGGCAGCGTGCCCGCGGCGGCGGTCCTTACCGCAGGTTTCTACCTGCTTGCGCGGACGATGGATTCACTGCTGCTGATCGCGTCCGCCTCGCCGCTGCTGTCGCCCGGCGCCTGGCGCGACTTCGCAGAACTGGCCCTCTCGGCGGCCGCCTGGCTGCTGCCGGCGTTCGGGCGACTGGGTCAGGGCAGCTGGCTGGCCGACCAGCCGCCGGAGGCAATCACGCTGGCCGCGGCCGCGCTGCAATGCCTCGTGTATGCCTCGCTGCTGTGCAGTGCAGCGCTGGTCGACTTCCACCGGCGCGACCTGTGAGCAGGCGGCTTTGGCTCCGGACCGGGAGCGCAGGCACAGGCGAGCGTCCCTGGCGGGCCGTACCGGTGCCGGTCCGCTGGGCGCTCGCGCTGGCGTTCGCCGCGCAGCTGCTCTCGCATGCGCTGGCACCCGCTCCGCTGGCACGCGCCGCGGACCTGCCCGAGCCGCCATCGCCGGCCGCGATGACCGTAGCCGCACTCGGCGACCGGCTGCCGCTGGCGCAGGCCGGCACGCTGCGCCTGCAGTCGTTCGACAGCCAGCCTGGAATCAGCGTGCCCTACGCGGCACTCGACTATCCACGGGTGGTGCGCTGGCTGGCCCTGCTGTCCGACCTCGACCCGGACAGTCAGTACCCCTTCCTGCTGGCCTCGCACGTCTACGCATCGGTGCCAGACCCGTCGCGCCAGCGGCAGGTGCTCGCCTTCGTGCAGCAGCGGTTCGCCGACGATCCCGACCGGCGCTGGCGCTGGCTGGCGCATGCGGCGATCATCGCGCGCCATCGCCTCGGCGACCTGCCGCTGGCCGTGCGCTACGCGCGCGAGATCACCGAGCGGGCCACCGGGCCGTCGGTACCGTCGTGGGCACGTCAGATGTCCGTCCTGCTGCTTGCCGACACCGGCGAAGTCGAGGCGGCAAGAATCCTGCTCGGTGGCCTGCTCGAGGCAGGCGCGGTGACCGATGCCCGGGAATTGCGCTTCCTGGCGGAACGGCTGCAGGCACCGCCCGATCGTTGAATAATCGACGCGATCGTCGATTATTCGTCACCCAGCGCCTCGCCGTTGCGCCCCGTGAGAGAGACCATCGGCAAGATTGCGCGCCGTATGGGCATTTTTCCACCGCACGCATGTGCAGGATTTCGCGGAAGATGCCGGCTCCCCCTGCATGCCAGGTCAAGAGCCTCCCGGCATGCCCCTTGCAGTACCTGTCATATCGAGGGCTGCGTCGATCCGACGTCAGCGAAGGCACAGGAGTTTCCATGCGGATGCAGCAGCGCGGCTTCACCCTGATCGAGATCGCGATCGTCCTGGTCATCATCGGCCTGCTGCTCGGCGGCGTACTGAAAGGCCAGGAACTGATCACCAGCGCCCGCGTGCGCAACCTGATCTCCGCGCAGGACGGGATCAAGGCCGCGTTCTTCGGCTTTCAGGACCGGTTCCGCGCGTTCCCCGGCGACTACAGCCAGGCTTCGCAGAACATCGCGAACATGACCACCACCTGCGGCGGCGGCAATGGCAACGGCAACGGCGTGATCGACGCCAACCCGGTACTCGAGTCGATCCTCGCGTGGGAACACCTGTCGAAGGCCGGCTTCATCACCGGCACGTACGACTGCAACACGACCGAATCGCTGGCCACGACCCCGACCAACCCCTACAACGTGTTCCTGCAGATCGTGTTCGACGGCGTCTACGGGCAAGGCGGCGCCAGCGCACAGCGGCACAACCTGAAGACCGGCGCGCAGATTCCGGTCGAGATCATCGCCGAGGTCGACCGCAAGATCGACGATGGCCGACCATTCTCCGGGTCGTTCCAGTTCTCGAACTACCGGGGCAACGCGGCCGCGGCGCCCCAGGTCGGCGGCACCACGTCGCCGAACTGCGCGGACACAGCCCCACTGCCGCAGGGCACCTGGAATTCAACGATCGGCGTGTCCAACTGCGGCGGCGCGGTCGTATTCTGACACCCGCGCTCGGCCGCTGGCCACCGTTCACGCGCCCTGCACCAACCTGATCTCGGCCGCAGCCACCGCGGCGGCATCGCCGCGCAGCACGACGATGTCGCCCTCGCGCAGCTCGGTCTCAGGAGCCGGATGCAGGTCGCGCGCCCCGCGCCGACGGATGGCGCTGACCTCGGCAAGCAGTTCATCCAGGCCGAGGTCGCCGAGGCGCCGCCCGATGGCACTCGACCCGCGTACCAGCGCGACCGAATGCAGGAACACGTCTTCTCCGCTCTCGCCCGGGTGGTCACTTTCGCCGTGGAAGAACCCGCGGAACAGACCGTAGCGCTCCTCGCGCGCGCTGCGGATCCGGCGCAGTACCCGCCCCAGCGGCACGCCCAGCACCAGCAGGGCATGCGAGGCGAGCATCAGGCTGCCTTCCATCATCTCGGCCACCACCTCGGCAGCGCCGGCAGCCTTCAGACGGCCGATGTCGCTGTCGTCGACCGTGCGCACGATCACCGGCAGTTCGGGCCGCAGTTGATGCACGAGTTCCAGGATGCGCAGCGCCGAGTTCACGTCCGCATAGCTGATGACCAGTGCACGGGCACGGGCAAGTCCGGCGGCCTGCAGCACTTCGCGCCGGGCCGCGTCGCCGAACACCACGTGCTCTCCGGCGGCCGCAGCCTCACGCACCCGGACCGGATCGAGGTCGAGCGCGAAGAAAGGCACCTGCTCGGCTTCGAGCAGCCGGGCCAGGTTCTGGCCACTGCGGCCGTAGCCGCAGATGATCACGTGGCGGTCGGCGACCATCGTCTGCGAAGCGATCTGCGTGAGCTGCATCGCCCGGCTCATCCAGTCGGACCCGCGCCAGCGGCGCACCAGGTGCTCACTGTGCTCGACGATGAACGGCGCGGCGATCATCGACAGCACCATCGCGGCCAGCACCGGCTGCATCACCGACATCGACAGCGTGCCCTTGCCGAGTGCGAGGGCCAGCAGGACGAAGCCGAACTCGCCAGCCGGCGACAGCGCGAGCGCGACGCGCAGCGACACGCCGGAATCGGTGCGCATCGCAGCCAGCACCCCGACCAGCACCAGGGCCTTCACCGCGAGCATGGCCAGCAACACGGCGACCACCAGCGGCAGGTGGCGGACGATCCACGGGACGTCCACCATCATGCCGACCGTGACGAAGAACAGGCCGAGCAGGATGTCGCGGAAAGGCTTGATGTCCTCCTCGACCTGGAACCGGTATTCCGTCTCGGAGATCAGCACACCGGCGACGAAGGCGCCGAGCGCAAGCGACAGCCCCATGCTGGCGGTGAGACAGGCCAGCCCGAGCGTGATCAGCAGCACGTTGAGCACGAACAGTTCGGCGGACTTCTGGCGTGCGACCAGGTGGAACCAGCGGCGCATCAGCGGCTGCCCGAGCTTCAGCAGCAGCACCAGCACGACCGCGATCTTGGCCAGTGCCATGGCAAGGGTGGCCGGCAGGTCGCCGGCGGGGGCGGCGAGCGCCAGCGCCAGCACCAGCATGGGCACCACCGCGAGGTCCTGGAACAGCAGGACACCGATGATCCGGCGCCCGTGTTCGGAGTTGAGCTCCAGCCGGTCGGCCAGCGTCTTGGCCAGGATGGCCGTCGAGGACATCGCCAGCGCACAGCCGAGCACCAGGGCTGCCTGCCATCCGATGCCCACGCCCACCAGATGCCCGGCACCGAGCGCCACCGCGGCGCAGGCGAACGCGGTCACCCCGACCTGCGCTCCGCCCAGTCCCAGCACCAGCCCGCGCATCGCGATCAGGCGCGGCAGGCTGAACTCGAGGCCGATGGTGAACATCAGGAAGACAATGCCGAGCTCGGCGAGATGGTCCACGTCGGAAGACGCCGGCACCCAGCCAAGCGCGTTCGGCCCGACCGCGATGCCCACGATCAGGTAGCCGAGCAACGGCGGCAGCTTGAGCTGGCGGCAGATCACCACCACCACGACGGCGGCGGCGAGCAGGGTCAGGACGATCCGAAGGGTACTGTCCATGCAGCTGCTCGATTCGGGCACACGTGGCACGATGGTAACATCCGGCCGAGATGAGCCAGCCTGGATCCCACCCCGCCGCGCCCCTGGGCCCACCCGCCGCCGCCGCGACGGGCGGAGCGGTGACCCATGCGTCCGCCAAGGCTCTCGCACTTGCGCGCCGGGTGATCGAGATCGAGTCCGCGGCCGTGGCCGCTCTGGCCACGCGCATCGACGACGGCTTCCTCCGTGCGCTCGAGATCGTGCTTGCCTGCAGGGGCCGGGTAGTGGTGAGCGGCATGGGAAAGTCCGGCCACATCGGGCGAAAGATCGCCTCCACCATGGCCAGCACCGGCACGCCGGCCTTCTTCGTGCACCCGGCCGAAGCGATGCATGGTGACCTCGGGATGATCACTCGTGACGACGTTCTGGTCGCGCTCTCCTATTCCGGCGAGACGGAAGAGTTGCTGCGCATCGTGCCGATCGCCCGGCGCCAGGGGGCACGGCTGGTCGTGATCACCGGCAACCCGCGATCGGCCCTGGCGCGCGAGGCCGATGCACTGCTCGACTCCAGCGTCGCCGAAGAAGCCTGCCCGCTCGGGCTGGCGCCGACCGCCAGCACCACCGCCGCACTGGCGCTCGGAGACGCGCTGGCGGTAGCCCTGCTCGATGCACGCGGATTCGGCCCCGACGACTTCGCCCGCTCCCATCCGGGCGGCAAGCTCGGACTGCGCCTGCTCACGCACGTGGCCGACGTGATGCGCACCGGTGATGCGCTGCCGCTGGTCGCACCGACCGCGACCCTGTCCCAGGTGATCATCGAGGTCAGCCGCAAGGGCATGGGCCTGGCGGTGGTGGTCGACGAACGGCAGCGGCTGCTGGGCGTGTTCACCGACGGCGACCTGCGCCGGCTGCTCGACCGGGTGTCGGACCTGCGCAGCGTCACGGTCGATGGCGTGATGAGCCGGTCGCCACGTTCGATCGGGCCGCAGGCGCTCGCGGTCGAAGGCGTAGCCCTGATGGAGCGGCACCGGATCAACCAGTTGCCGGTGGTCGACGCGGACGACCGGGTGGTCGGTGCGCTCAACATGCACGACCTGTTCGCGGCAGGCGTGGTGTGACCGCGCCGGGCCCGGAGGCGCCGCTCGCGCAACGCTGGAAGCAGATCCGGCTCGCGGTGTTCGACGTCGACGGCGTGCTCACCGACGGCACGCTCGCGCTGGCTGCGTCCCGGCAGGCGCCAGCAGTCGAGACCAAGACCTTCCACGTGCTCGACGGCCACGGCATCAAGCAGCTCGGCCGCGCCGGCATCGAGGTGGCCTGGATCTCCGGGCGCGACTCGCCGGTGGTGGCGGCGCGTGCGCAGGAACTCGGCGTGACGCGCCTGCACCAGGGCGTGGGCGACAAGCTGCCAGTGCTGCAGCGGCTGCTGGACGAACTGGGCATCGGCTTCGATGCGGTGCTGTGCATCGGCGACGACCTGGCCGACCTCCCGCTGATGCGTCGCTGCGCGATCGCCTTCGCGGTGCCGCATGCCCCGGCGGCGGTCAAGCTGCAGGCCGATGCGGTGACCCGCCTGCCCGGCGGTGCCGGTGCGGTGCGCGACCTGTGCGACCGGCTGCTGCACGGCATCGGCCGGCACGACCTGCTCGACGAGCCCGTGCGTTGAACCACCCGTCCACACCGTCCGGCCGGCGATCCGCCCGGGCGGTCCACGGGCGATCGGCCCATGCCTCACGGGGCCGCCGGTGCTGAGCGACCGGCTGGCACTGGCCTTTCCGGTGTTCGTGGTGGTGCTGCTGACCGCACTCAGCTTCTGGCTGGACGCCGTGGTGCAGACGGCAAACCCGCCAGACCGCACGCGCCGGCACGATCCGGACTTCATCGTCCACAACTTCACTGCCAGCCAGACCGGGCCGGACGGTGAGTTGAAGCACACGCTGCGCGCCAGCCGGATGACGCACTACCTCGACGACGACACCAGCCAACTGGAGCAACCGGTACTCGTGCACTTCGCGGAAAAGGGCCAGCAGGTCAGCGCGCAAGCCGACCGCGCGCAGATCTCGGGGGACGGAGAGACGATACAACTGTCGGACAACGTACGCCTCGTCCGCGCGCCGGTCGCCAGCCAGTCCGAGATGGTGCTGCTGACCGAGAGCCTGCTGGTGACGCCCAACAGGAACTTCGCCCGCACCGACGAGCCGGTGGTGATCCAGAACGCGACCTCCCGTACCGATGCGGTTGGCCTAGAATTCGACTACCGTACGCGCCAGCTGGAACTGCTGCGCGACGTTCGCACCACCTGGAAGCCCCCGCCCCGCCGCTGACCCGTTGTCGCATCGCCCGCCGGACCCGACACCGCTGCGCCCACTGCCCTGACCTGCCTTCCATGCCGCCCGTACGACCGTCCCCGTCCCGCCTGCCCGGCATGCCTGGCGAACGCAGCCGTCCGGCCTGTCCGATACAGGTCCGCCACGTCGCGGGCCTGCTCCTGCTGGCACTGCTGGCCTGGCTGCCTCCGGCACCGGCATACGCCGAGAAGGGCGATCGGGAGAAACCGATCAACATCGAAGCCGACCGGGTACAGGTCGACGACGCAAGGCAGGAGAGCGTGTTCACCGGCAACGTGCAGATCACCCAGGGTACGCTGGTGATCCGCGGCGACCGGGTGATCGTCCGCCAGGACAAGCAGGGCTTCAACTACGGCATCGCCTTCGGAAGCCCCAAGGCCCAGGCCTATTTTCGCCAGAAGCGCGACGGCGTCGACGAGCATGTCGAGGGCTGGGCCGACCGGCTCGAGTACGACGGCCGCAAGGAGACCGTCCAGTTCTTCACCCGAGCACGCCTGCTGCGCGGCGCGGACGAGGTGCGCGGCGACTTCATGATCTACGAGATGCAGACCGAGGTGTTCCGGGTGGTCGGCGGCGGCAAGGGCGTGGCCACCGGCAACAACCCGGAGGGCAGGGTACGCGCGGTGATCCAGCCCAAACCGAAGGAGGATGCGGACAAGCCCGCCCCGGGTGCGGCCGCCGATAAACCGAAGCCCCCGCCCCCGGCGGTTAAGATCAAGCCTTCGCCCGCCATCGCCAACCCGCGTGACTGAGTGAGCATGGGCGACCCGCGCAACGCGCCGACCGCCGCCGACCGCCCTGCGTACAGCGGGTGCCGTCGATGAGCGTGCTGCGCGTCGAGCGGCTGCAGAAACGGTACCGCTCGCGCCAGGTCGTGAAGGAGGTATCGCTGGAGGTGGGCAGCGGCGAGGTGATCGGGCTGCTCGGTCCGAACGGCGCCGGCAAGACCACCTGCTTCTACATGATCGTCGGCCTGGTGGCGGTCGACGGAGGCGAGATCCATATCGACGAGGAGCGGCTCACCCGCCTGCCGATCCACCGGCGGGCCCGCCTGGGGCTGTCCTACCTGCCGCAGGAGGCGTCGATCTTCCGCAGGCTGTCCGTGGCCGACAACGTCCGCGCGGTGCTCCAGCTGCGCGACCTGTCGCCGGCAGACGTCGAGACCCGGCTGGCCGAACTGCTCGAGGAACTGCACATCTCGCACCTGGCCGGCAATCCGTCGCTGAGTCTGTCCGGCGGCGAGCGCCGGCGCTGCGAGATCGCCAGGGCGCTGGCCACCGAGCCGCGCTTCATCCTGCTCGACGAACCATTCGCCGGCGTCGACCCGATCGCGGTGATCGACATCCAGAAGATCATCGGCTTCCTGCGCGAGAAGGGTATCGGCGTGCTGATCACCGACCACAACGTGCGCGAGACCCTGGGGATCTGCGACCGCGCCTACATCATCAGCGATGGCACCGTACTTGCTTCCGGCAAGCCGGAGGAAATCGTCTATAATGAAAACGTTCGCAAGGTCTACCTCGGGGAGCATTTCCGGCTGTAGTCCCGTCCAGTCCATGCTCCCGACAACCTTCCGCCTCCACAGCCGCACCCCTGCCCGCGTGAAGTCGGACGCGCGGCACCTGCCCGATCGTCGGACACGATGAAGAACGGGCTGCAACTCAGGCTCTCCCAGCACCTCACGCTGACCCCGCAACTGCAGCAGTCGATCCGGCTGCTCCAACTGTCGACGCTCGAGCTCAACCAGGAACTCGAGCGTTTCCTGCAGGACAACCCCCTGCTCGAACGCGAGGACGATGGAGACCCGGCCCTCGAGCCGCTGCCGTCCGGCACGCTCGCCGGAGAGCAGCCCGCGGCTGCCGTCGCCGAAGCAGAGCCGGAGGTGCGCAGCGACGACCGCCCGACCGACCAGCCGGCGGAGGTCGCGGACGGCTTCGATTTCGAAGGCATGGGCGACAACTGGTCCTCCGACGAGGGCAGCTTCGGCGCCCGCGACAGCGACGATGACAGCGAGTATTCGCAGCAGGTGGCCAGTGCGCCGACGCTGCGCGAACACCTGCTCGGCCAGCTGTCGCTGACGCCCCTGCCCGAGCGCGACAAGGTGATCATCGAGCTGCTGATCGAGGCACTCGACGAGGACGGCTACCTGGCCCAGGACCTGTCCGAGATCGCGACCATCCTGCCCGAAGAGGCGATGATCGAGATCGAGGAACTCGAGATCGCGCTCAAGCACCTGCAGCATTTCGATCCGATCGGGGTAGGCGCCCGGACCCTCGGCGAGTGCCTCGCCCTGCAACTGAAGGCGATGCCCGAATCGGTGCCCTGCCGCACCGAGGCGCTGAGCGTCGTACGCGACCACCTCGACGCGCTCGCGGCGCGCGACTTCACCCGGCTGCGCCGTGCGCTGCGCTGCGACGAGGACCGGCTGCGTGGCGTCCAGGAACTGATCGGCAAGCTCAATCCGCGGCCGGGATCGCCGTTCGCCGTGGTCGACACCCGCTACGTCGTCCCCGATGTCGTGGTCAGGAAGACGCGCGGCACATGGGTGTCCTCCCTGAACCCGGACGCGATGCCGAAGCTGCGCATCAACCGGCTGTATGCCGAGATACTGCGCCGCAACCGCGATGCCTCGCACAGCCAGCTCACCAGCCAGCTCCAGGAAGCCAAGTGGCTGATCAAGAACGTGCAGCAGCGCTTCGAGACGATCCAGCGGGTGTCCCAGGCGATCGTGGACCGCCAGCGCCAGTTCTTCGAGCATGGCGAGGTGGCGATGCGCCCGCTGGTGCTGCGCGAGATCGCCGAAGTGCTCGACCTCCACGAATCGACCGTTTCGAGGGTGACCACGCAGAAGTTCATGCTGACCCCGCGCGGCATCTTCGAGCTGAAGTATTTCTTCGGCAGCCATGTGTCCACCGAGAGCGGCGGTTCCTGCTCGGCCACCGCGATCCGGGCACTGATCCGGCAACTCGTCGGATCGGAGGACACTCGCAAACCGCTGTCGGACAGCCAGATCGCGGATATCCTAGGCCGGCAGGGAATCGTCGTCGCAAGGCGGACCATCGCCAAGTACCGCGAATCCCTGCAGATCCTTCCGGTGAACCTCCGGAAGACGATCTGACGGAGGCCGGCCGGCAAGCCGCTCGGCCTCCACCACGCGAAATGCAGACGACGGGGGAGCGCATGAACATACAGATCACCGGCCACCACGTGGAGGTAACGGCCGCCATCCGCGATTACGTCAACGGCAAGCTCGAGCGCGTGACCCGGCATTTCGACCACGTGATCGACATCGGGGTGATCCTGTCGGTCGACAAGCTGAAGCAGAAGGTCGAGGCGACGGTTCACGTCCGTGGCAAGGACATCTTCGCGGAGAGCGAGGACGAGAACATGTACGCTGCCATCGACAGCCTGGTGGACAAGCTCGACCGGGCATTGATCCGTCACAAGGAAAAGCAGCAGGATCGCCGGGGCGCGACGCCGGCACCCGCCGACGACGAGTAGTCGACCGGTCGGGGCAGTGCACACTGCCCCGACCACCCCGGACACCCCGACCGCACTGCCCGCCGCGCCGCCGGCAACGACCGAACCCACGCAGACGCCCCCTCGCAGCATGCCTCACGATACCAACCTCATCGCAGCACTGCTGCCCATAGCCAACGTACTGGTCGATGCAGATCTCGGCAGCAAGAAGCGCGTCTTCGAACAGGTCGGGCTGCTGGTCGAGAACCACCACGGCGTCGCCCGCAGCACCGTCTTCGACAACCTGTTCGCCCGCGAGCGGCTCGGTTCGACCGCCCTGGGCCAGGGCGTAGCGATCCCGCACGGGCGCATCAAGGGCCTGCGCGAGGCGATCGGCGTGTTCGTGCGCACCCGTGCGGCGATCCCGTTCGATGCGCCGGACGGACAGCCGGTGTCGCTGGTCTTCGCACTCCTGGTACCGGAGCGTGCCACCGACCTGCACCTGGATATCCTCGCCCAGCTCGCGCAGGTGTTCAGCGACCGCTCGATGCGCGAGCGGCTGGCCGCTGCAGGTTCCGCGCAGGAGGTCCACGAACTCTTCAGCCACTGGTCTCCCGATGCCACGGGTCAGCGCAACGCAACTGTTTGAGGATACCCGGGCGCGCCTTCGGCTCGAATGGGCCGGCGGCCGCGCCTCGGAGTCCAGCCTGCTCGACAGCGAACGGATCGACGCATCGGTGCAGGGGCTGATCGGCCACCTGAACGTGATCCACCCCAACTGGATCCAGGTGATCTCCCCCACCGAGGCGAGGCACCTCGATGAACTGGGGCCCGCCGGTGCGGCCCAGGTCACCGATAGGCTCGCCGCGAGCAGCCTCGCCTGCGTGATCGTGTCCGACGGTCAGGCGGTGCCGGCGCCGATCCTCGCGATGGCCGAGTCCCGCCCGGTTCCGGTGCTGTCCACGCCGCTGCCCAGCAGGCAGGTGATGTGGATCCTCCGCCCCTACCTCGCGCGCGCGCTTGCCGAGTACACCGAGATGCATGGCGTGCTGCTCGACGTGCTGGATGTCGGGGTGATGATCACCGGCCAGAGTGGCGTGGGGAAGAGTGAACTCGCGCTGGAGCTGATCAGCCGCGGCCACGGGCTGATCGCCGACGACGTGGTCGAGCTGTACCGGATCGCACCCAACATCATCGAGGGACGCTGCCCGCCGATGCTGAAGGACTTCCTCGAGGTGCGAGGGCTGGGCATGCTCAGCATCCGCACGATCTTCGGCGAGACGGCGATCCGCATCAAGAAGAACCTCAAGCTGATCATCGAACTGCAGCGCACGACCGCAGCCGAGATGCGCGGGCTCGACCGGCTGCCGATTCGCCCAGAGAGCGCGACGGTGCTGGGACTGCCGGTACGCAAGGTGATCCTGCCGGTGGCCGCCGGCCGCAACCTGGCCGTGCTCACCGAGGCGGCCGTGCGCAACTTCGTACTCGAACTGCGCGGCTTCGACAGCACGCAGGAGTTCATGCGCCGCCAGGAAGCCCTGATGGCCGGCCCGGACGATGCGGGATGAACACCCCGCATGCAGGCCGCGCTGCGACGCCGGCGTCACCATGAACATCACGCTGATCACCGGCCTGTCCGGTTCGGGCAAGAGCGTGGCCCTGCACGTGCTGGAGGACCACGGCCTCTACTGCGTCGACAACCTGCCGGTGGGCGTGCTGCCCCCGCTGGTCACGGACCTGCAGGCGCAGGGGCAGCGGCGGGTGGCCATCGGCATCGACGTGCGCAGCGGAGACTCCCTCGCCTCGCTGCCCGCCGAGGTGGAGCGGCTGAGGTCCGCCGGCTTCGACGTGCGGGTCCTCTACCTGGAAGCCAACGACGAGACGCTGGTCACGCGCTTCTCCGAGACGCGCCGGCGCCATCCGTTGTCCGATGGGTCCCTCACGCTCGAGGAGTGCCTGAAGCGGGAGCGGGAGATCCTCGAGCGTGTCGGCGAACTGGGCCACCGGATCGACACCTCGCGGCTTTCGGCCAACGCGCTGCGCCAGCGGGTGCTGGAGGTCGTCGGCGTCGATGGCTCGCAGCTCACGCTGCTGTTCGAGTCGTTCGCGTTCAAGCACGGGCTGCCGCGTGATGCCGACCTGGTGTTCGACGTGCGCTGCCTGCCCAACCCGCACTACGATCCGCGACTGCGGCCGCTGACCGGGCGCGACTCGGAGGTGGTCGCCTTCCTCGAGGCCGAACCTGAGGTCGCGCGCATGCTGGCCCACATTCGCGGATTCGTGGCGGACTGGTTGCCCTCCTACGTGCGCGACAACCGCAGCTACCTCACGGTCGCGGTCGGCTGCACCGGCGGCCAGCACCGATCGGTCTACCTGGTCGAGCAGTTGGCACGGGCCTTCGACGACCGGCTGCGCGTGCTCAAGCGGCACCGGGAACTCGCATGAACTTCAGCCCCGGTCAGGGCGACGCCTCGCGGTGGGGCCGGTGCGTCCGCGCCGCGCTGGCCAGCGCGGCGCTGGCGCTCATGCCCGCCACGCCTGCGATGGCACAGCCCGCCCCGCCACCGGGTCCCGCATCGGCATCGATCTGGGCCCGGGTGAAGGCACCGGGTGCCGACGAACTCTGGTACGACCGCGAGAAACTCGTGTTCAACGGCGGCGAGGTCACCTACTGGCGCCGGGTCGACTTTGCGCTGCGCCAGCAGTTCCGGAGCGCGGCGGTGGCCTCGGCACTGTTCCGCGAGCAGATCAACTGCGACGACCACACGATACGGGTTCACGCACAGGTGTTCCGAGCGGCCGACGGTACGATCGTGGAACAGGTGAACCATGCAGCCGCGGACGCCGTGCCGATCATCCCGGACACCGTCGGCGATGCGTTGTGGCGCGCGCTCTGCCCGCTGGCCGCAAACCATCGGGCATCAGAGGATCGTCTCAAGTCGACACAGGAGCGGCTGGACAACCGCCGCCGGGAACTCGATCGACTGCGAGTCGAGGTAGAAGATCTCGAGGCGTCGGTTGCACGCCTGCGCGCCGAGTCGCGCGATCCGGCCCGGGACGCCGCGCGTGAGCGTGAACCGGCACGCGAAACGCCACGCCCGCCAGGCAGACAGGCCCCTTGATGGAAATGCCGATCTTCCCGCTCAGCACAGTCCTTTTCCCGGGCGGCGTGCTGCCCCTGAAGATCTTCGAACAGCGCTACCTCGAGATGACCAAGGAGTGCCTGCGCAACGGCACCCCGTTCGGCGTCTGCATGATCCGCGAAGGCCGCGAAGTCGGGTCCCCGGCGCTGCCGTCGATGACCGGATGCATGGCCCGGATCCGCGAGTGGGACATGCCACAGCTTGGCATCTTCCTGCTGATCACCGAAGGCACCGAGCGGTTCCGGCTGGGCGAGATGCGGATCGACCGTACCGGCCTGTTGATCGGCGAGGTCGAAGCGTTGCCCGAGGCGGCGGACATGCCACCGCCGCCAGAGTTCGACGGCTGCGTTGCGACGCTCAGGACCATCGTCGGCAAGATCGGCGAGGACAAGCTGCCGTCGCCGGCCCGCTATGGTGACCCGGCCTGGGTTGCCTACCGGCTGGCCGAGTTCCTGCCGCTGGAAGCCCCTGCCAGGCAGCGCCTGCTCGAGATGGAAAACCCCGACCTGCTGATGGGCGTGGTGGCCAGGCTGCTGCGCCAGCACGGCCTTTCGGTCTAGCCCTGGCGCGGGTCGCCCGGCTCGCGCATGTCGCCAGGACACCTCGGCGCGCCACCGCCGGTACGTCCGTGGCGCAATGCGACCCGGGCCACGAGGTAGGCCGACACCGGCGCCGTGGCGAACAACAGCACCGCGACGAGCATCTCGTGCAGGCTCAACTCGCGCTGCGCCACCCAGCTGGACAGCACCGAGGCGGCGAGCACCAGCCCGACCCCGAGCGTGGTCGCCTTGGTCGGTGCATGCATGCGCTGGAACACGTCGTCAAGGCGCAGCAGCCCGATCGAACCGACCAGCGTGAACAGCGCGCCGGCGACGATCATCAGTGACGCCAGCACCTCGAGCAGCATGTCGACGGAAGCGGGGCTCATTCCATCACGTCCTCGCGCAGGGCGAACTTGGCCAGCGCCACGGTCCCGGCAAAGCCGATCAGGGCGATCAGCAGCGCCGACTCGAAATGCACCGGGTCCGCCTCGGCGATGCCAAGCAGGATGATCAGGCCGATCGCGTTCACGTACAGCGCGTCGAGCGCAACGATGCGGTCGGCCAGCGCGGGACCGCGCAGCAGGCGTACCAGCACCAGCAGCATGGACAGACAGGTGAGTCCGATCCCGGTCAGGACGGCTTGGTCGAGCATGGAAAGATCTCCGACAGGGGACGCTCGTAGCGGGCCTGTATCGATGCGATGACCAGCGCCGGGTCAGGCGCATGCAGGCAGTGGATGGTCAGCACCCGGCGATCCGGGCTGAGGCCCGCCGACAGGGTACCCGGGGTCATGGTGACGATGCCGGCCAGCACCGCCACCCCCACCGGGTCCTCCAGCGCGACTGGCACCTCGATGAAGGTCGAACGGATGCGCCGCTTCGGACCGAGGATCAGCAGCGCGACCTCCACATTCGACCTGACCACGTCCACCGCAACCACCGCGGCAAGCGAACACAGGCTGCGCAGCGCGCGCATCCGCCAGCGTCCGGCCGGACGGCTGCCGGCACCCGGGTCCGGTTCGTCGCAGAGCCCGCGCGCGACGAGCGGAAGCGCCCAGCCGAGCAGCACCCCGAGCAGTACGTGCGCCGGATGGATACTGCCGTTGAGGAGCAACCAGAACGCCAGCAGCGACAGCGAAAGCAGCGGCGAGGGCAACCCGCGTGCTCGGATACGCGCACTGCGCGACTCGGCCGGGCGCAACGCGGTCATGTGCCACCCCCGCCTGCCGGCGCAAGCGCCCCGCCATCCCGACCCTGCGCCCGCAACGGGGCCATGCCCGGTCCGGCCGGGTCAGGAGGACTCGAGAAGTCCGGCCGGATCACCGCTTCGACGTAGCCCGCCGGCTCCAGCAACTGCTCGGCCGTAGCGTCCATGAACGACTGCACCGGCCGGGCACCGACGGTGAGCAACAGCAGGCACAGCGCCAGCAGCCAGGCTGGACCGGCCGAGGCCACCGGCGTAGGACGTACCGCGGCGGTATCGGCCGCGCTCGATGCCGGCCGCCAGAAGATCATGCTGCCCGAACGGACCAGTGCGACCAGCACCAGCAGACTTGAACCGAACACCGCGAGCCAGGACCCCAGCGCCCAGCTGCCGCCGACCGCCGCCTGCAGCAGGCCCACCTTGGTGACGAACCCGCCCGCGGGCGGCAGTCCCGACGCCGCGATCGCGGCCAGCAGGAACAGCGGTGCGAGGTGGCGAGCCTGCGGCATCGGGCCAGGCAGCAGGTCGCTGCCGAGCGCGCCGCGCTCATGGGCGATCTCGCCGGCGAGCAGGAACAGCAGGCCGACGGCGACCGTCGAGTGCACCAGGTAGAACAACGCCGCAGAGAGGCCCTGCGCGGTGAACAGCCCTGCGCCGAGCAGCATCGATCCGACCGAGGCGACGACCAGGCAGGCCACGAGCTCGCCGAGGTTACGGCACGCGAGCGCCGCGATCGATGCCATCGCCAGCGTGGCGATGCCGATCGGCACCAGCCATTCGCCGACCAGCCAGGCGGCCACGCCCGCTTCCTCGCCGAACATCAGCGTGCAGCTGCGCACGATTGCATAGATGCCGACCTTGGTCATCAGCGCGAACAGGCAGGCCACCGGCGGCGATGCGTTCGCATAACCGTCGCGCAGCCAGAATCCGAGCGGCAGCACCGCCGCCTTGACCGCGAACACCACGACCAGCAGCAGGCCGGCACTGCGCAGCAGCGGCCCGTCATCGGCCGGTGCGGCCGCGACCTGCAGCCCGAGGTCTGCCATGTTCAAGGTACCGGTGACGCCATAGAGCAGGCTGACCGCCACGAGGAACAGGGTGGATGCAAACAGGTTGCACACCACGTAGTGCAACGTGGCACGCTGGCGGCCGACCCCGCCGCCGTGCAGCATCAGCCCGTACGAGGCGATCAGCAGCAGTTCGAAGAAGACGAACAGGTTGAACAGGTCCCCGGTCAGGAACGCGCCGTTCAGGCCCATCAGCTGCAACTGGAACAGCGCGTGGAAATGGCGCCCGCGCAGGTCCCAGCCACCGGCCGCGAACCAGGCCGCGGCCAGCGACAGCAGTGCCGCGAGCAGCAGCATCACCGCGGCCAGACGGTCGAGCACCAGCACGATCCCGTAGGGGGCGGGCCAGTCGCCCACTGCATACACGGCAGGCTGGCCGCTGGACGACCAGCCGAGCAGACAGAGTGCAGCCAGCAGCAGCGATACACACGACCCGATCGATACCGCACGACAGGCAGCCGGACGCCTGCGGTCGCCCAGCAGCAGGATCAACGCGGCCGACAGCAGCGGCAGCACCACCGGGGCGATGACCAGGTGACCGAGCACCAGGCTCATCGTCCGGCCTCGCCACCATCGACATGGTCGGTACCACTGTCGTGGCGCAGCCGAACCGACAGGGCGAGCAGCAGCGCCGTCATCCCGAACGCGATCACGATCGCGGTGAGCACCAGCGCCTGCGGCAGCGGGTCGGCGTAGCGCTCGACGCCCTCCCGGATGACCGGCGGCGCGGCGGTGGCGAGTCGCCCCATCGAGAAGATGAACAGGTTGACCGCGTACGAGAGCAGCGTCAGCCCGAGCATCACAGGGAAGGTACGGGCACGCAGCAGCAGCCAGACCCCGGCTGCGGCGAGCACGCCGATCGCGCTGGCGAGCAGCAGTTCCATCAGCCGCCTGCTTCCCGCGGGCCGGCCACCGCGGGCAACGGCGCGGCGGGCGGGATCGGCGGCAGGGTGGCGCCGACGGTCGACACCCGCCCGATCGAGGCAATCATCATCATCGTGCTGCCGACCACGGTCAGGTAGA
>CANHBC010000031.1 GCA_947458835.1 Betaproteobacteria bacterium
GGCGTCGCGCCCGAATGTCCCTGCACCCGGCTGCGCAGCACCCCCTCGCTGAACGGGTCGGCCACGGCGATCACCCGGCCGCGCGGATCGATCACCGCGGTCATGCCGGTGTTGGTCGCACGCAGCATCGGCCGGCCGGTCTCCAGCGCGCGCATGCGCGCGATCTGCAGGTGCTGCGGCTGTGCCAGCGAGCGGCCGAACCACGCGGTGTTGGACACGTTCACCAGGATCGTCGCTTCCGGCAGCTGGCGGAGGATCTCGCGGCCGAACGCATCCTCGTAGCAGATGTTGATCGCGACCTTCTGCCCGGACAGATCCATCGGCCGCTGGTCGGGCGCGCCGCGGCTGAAGTCCTGCATCGGGATCTGCAGCCAGCGCACCACCCAGCCGAACAGCGGTGGCACGAACTCGCCGAAGGGCACCAGGTGCTGCTTGCGGTAGACCTGCACCGGCGCGGTACCGATGCTGAACACGCTGTTGTAGTAGGCGCGCCCGTCGGTCGAGCGCTCGACCAGCCCGAGCAGGATGTCCGAGCGGCGCGCGCGCGCGTGGTCGAGCAGGCGTGCGAGGTAGTCGTTGGGCAGCCGGTCGGAGAACAGCGGCAGGGCGGTCTCCGGCATCACCACCAGTCTTGCGTCGCCGCCGGCCTCGACCAGCCGCCAGTAGGTGTCGAGCGTCTCGATCACCCGCGACTCCTGCCATTTCACGTCCTGCGGGATGTTCCCCTGCAGCAGCGCGACATCGATCGGTTCACCGGTTGGGGTGGTCCACTCGACCCGCGCCAGCAGCGCGCCGCTGCCCCAGGTTGCCGCCACGGCGAGCAGCACTGTCGCGCGCGCCCGCACCGCCGGCGCCGGTGTGCGGCCGGGCATGCAGTACCAGAGCCCGGCGGCGGTGAACGCGACGGCGAACGATACCGCCAGCACGCCGCCTACCGGTGCGAAGCCGGCCAGCGGGCTTGCCCCGGCCGCCTGGGAATAGCCGATCGCGTGCCAGCCGAATCCGGTGAACAGCCATCCGCGAAGCGCCTCGGTGAGTACCCAGAGGGCCGGGAAGGCGGCCAGCCAGGCTGCGCCCTCGCGTACCCGGTGCAGCAGCCAGAAGCACAGCGCAGGGAACAGCGCCAGGTAGGCGCAGAAGCCCACCGTCGCCACGGCCGCCAGCGGCGCCGGCATCGCGCCGTACACGTTCAGGCTGACGTAGACCCAGGACACGCCGCCGAGGAAGCAGCCCAGCCCGAATGCGAATCCGCGGGCCGCGGCGGCGCTGCCGGTCGCCGCGCCGGCGACGAGCCAGAGCATCGCGGCCAGCGGGAAGGGTGCGAGCCAGGGCAGGTGGAACGGCGCGAAGGCCAGCGTCGACAGCGCGCCGGCGAGCAGGCATGCCCCGGCGGCGGCAGCCGGTCGCTGGAGCAGCGGGTTCACTGTGCGTCGAGGACCAGCGTGCGGATCACCTGCACCAGGTGCAGCCGGCGCCGGTCGGCGCGCAGCACCAGGAACTCGCAGTCGCCCAACTCGATGCGGTCATTGCGCCGGGGCACGCGCCCGAACGCGTTGACCACCAGCCCGCCGATGGTGTCGTAGTCCTCGGTGGCGAACGCCGAGCCGATACGCTCGTTGAGGTCCTCGATCGCGGTGGCTGCCTTCACCCGGTAGATACGCCGCGCAGCATCGACCTCGATGATGTCGCCTTCGGCGTCTTCGAAGTCGTACTCGTCCTCGATGTCGCCGACGATCTGCTCGATCACGTCCTCGATGGTGACGAGGCCGGCTACGCCGCCGTACTCGTCGACCACCATCGCCATGTGGTTGCGGCTGCGCCGGAAGTCGCGCAGCAGCACGTTCAGGCGCTTGGACTCCGGCACGAACACCGCCGGGCGCAGCATGCCGCGCAGGTTGTCCTCGCCTTCGGCATAGAAGCGCAGCAGGTCCTTCGCATGCAGGATGCCGATGACCTCGTCCTTGTCGCCATCGATCACCGGAAAGCGCGAATGCCCGGCCGCGACCACCTGACGGATGATCCGCGCCGGTTCGTGGCCGATGTCGATGAACTCGATCTGCGCGCGTGGCAGCATCACGCCGCCGGCGTCCAGCTCGGACACCTCGAGCACGCCCTCGATCATGGCCAGCGCTTCCTCGTCCAGCAGTTCACGGCTGGAGGCGCTGCGCAGCAGTTCGACCAGCTGGTCGCGGTCTTCAGGCTCGCGCAGCAGCAGCGTACCGAGCCGGGTCAGCCAACCGGGTTTACTGTCGTCGTTCATGCACTGGATGAGTAAGGACCGGCTTTGATTGTCGCACGCGGCGGCCGCTCGGCGGCCCACGGATCGGCCAGTCCTAGCCCGACCACCAGCCGCGACTCCAGCCGTTCCATGCGCGCCGCGTCGCGGTCCTCGACATGGTCGTACCCGCGCAGGTGAAGCACGCCATGTACCACCAGGTGCGCGAGGTGGTCCTCGAACGACTTGCCCTGGGCGTGTGCCTCTCGGGCGACGATGGCCGGGCAGATCGCGATGTCGCCGTTGACTGTGCCCGGCCCGGACTCGTACGGGAAGGAGAGCACGTTCGGTGCATAGTCACGGGCGCGGAAACGCTCGTTCAGTGCGATCGCCTCGGTGCGCGACACGAAGCGAACCGTCACTTCGGCCAGCCGTACCGCGCCCCGTCCGCCGACCGGTCCTAGCGCGTGGCGCGCCCAGCGTTCGATGCGTGCCGCTTCCGGGACCCGGCGGCTGCGACTCGGGTTCTGCACGGCGATGCGATGGTCGGGGGCGGCCACCGGTTCAGTGCGTGTCGTCTGCCGCCTGGCGCTTCTCGTAGGCGTCGACGATGCGCTGGACGATCGGATGGCGGACCACGTCTGCCGAGCTGAAGTAGGTGAAGCCGATGCCTTCGACGCTCGCCAGCACCGAGCGTGCGTCGATCAGGCCGCTCTTCTGGCCGCGTGCCAGGTCGATCTGGGTGACGTCGCCGGTGATCACCGCACGGGTACCGAAGCCGATGCGGGTCAGGAACATCTTCATCTGCTCCGGCGTGGTGTTCTGTGCCTCGTCCAGGATGATGAACGACTGGTTGAGGGTGCGCCCGCGCATGTAGGCGAGCGGCGCCACCTCGATCGCGCTGCGCTCGAACAGCCGGCCGACCTTGTCGAAGCCCATCAGATCGTACAGCGCGTCGTAGAGCGGCCGCAGGTAGGGATCGACCTTCTGCGCGAGGTCGCCGGGCAGGAAGCCGAGCCGTTCGCCGGCCTCGACCGCCGGGCGCACCAGCACGATGCGCTTGACCTGGTCGCGCTCGATCGCATCCACTGCGCTGGCCACCGCCAGGTAGGTCTTGCCGGTGCCGGCCGGGCCGATGCCGAAGGTGATGTCGAAGGTGCGGATCTGCTCGAGGTACTGCTGCTGCGCCGGCGTGCGCGCGTGCAGGTCATGCCTGCGCGTGATCAGCGCCGGTGCAGCCGGCGCCGCTGGCAGGTCGTCCGCTCCGGCCGACGCGGCCAGGCCGTTGCGTCCGGCCTCCACCAGGCCGAGTTGCACGTCTTCCAGTGAAACCTCACGATCGGCCCCGGCGTAGAACTGCTTGAGCGCTGCCAGGCCGATGCGGGCGCGGTCGAGTTCGCCAGTCACCGAGAAAATAGCCCCGCGGCGGGCGATCTTCACCGAGAGGATGCGTTCGACCGCGCGCAGGTTCTCGTCCAGTGCGCCGCACAGGTTGGCCAGCCGCTGGTTGTCGACCGGCGTGAACGACACCTGGAGCGTCGATGCCCGCCCGGCTGCGCCGCGGGCCGTCTCGGTATTGCCGCCACGGGTGGACTCGCGACGGCTGCCGGTCGGGGGGCGCGTACTCATCGGGAGCCACCGTCTGATCCACCGGCGCGCTCGGCCGTTCCGCAGGTCGCCGCCGTCGCCGGCATCGACCCCGGTACGCTGCCGCGCAGCGTGTGCGCACGCGCCTCGGTGATCTCGACATCGACCAGGTGGCCGACCAGACGTGCCGCGCCGGCGAAGTTGACCACCCGGTTGTTCGACGTGCGCGCCGCGAGTTCGTCGGGGTCGCGCTTCGACGGGCCGGTTACCAGTACCCGCTGGAGGCTGCCGACCATCGACTGGCTGACCGCGGCGGCGGTCGCATCGACCAGCGCCTGGAGTTCGCGCACGCGGGCATTCTTCACCTCTGCCGGCACGTCGTCGGGCAGCGCCGCGGCCGGGGTGCCCGGGCGTGCGCTGTAGGCGAAGCAGAAACTGCCGTCGAAGGCCATCGAGCGCGCGAGTTCGAGTGTCTGGCGGAAGTCTTCATCGGTCTCGCCGGGAAAGCCGACGATGAAGTCGGAGGTGATCGACACTTCGGGACAGGCACGGCGCAGCCGGCGCACGATCGACTTGTACTCGAGCGCGGTGTAGCCGCGCTTCATCGCGGTCAGTACCCGGTCGGAACCGGACTGCACCGGCAGGTGTACGTGGGCCGCCAGCTTCGGCAGCCGGGCGTGGGCATCGACCAGGCGGTCGGTGAACTCGCGCGGATGCGAGGTGGTGTAGCGCACCCGCTCGATGCCGGGGATCTCGCACACCAGTTCGAGCAGCGCGGCGAAGTCGGCATCCGCGTCCTCGCCGCTGCCGCGCCAGGCGTTCACGTTCTGGCCGAGCAGCGTCACCTCGCGCACGCCCCGCTGCGCAACCTCGGCGACCTCGACCAGTACGTCTTCCAGCGGGCGCGAGATCTCCTCGCCGCGCGTGTACGGCACGATGCAGTAGCTGCAGTACTTGCTGCAGCCTTCCATCACCGAAACGAATGCCGATGCGCCCTCGACCCGCGCCGGCGGCAGATCGTCGAACTTCTCGATCTCGGGGAACGAGATGTCGACCTGGGGCCGGCCGCTCTCCAGCCGGCGTGCGATCAGTTCCGGCAGCCGGTGCAGCGTCTGCGGCCCGAACACCAGGTCGACATAGGGTGCCCGGCCGATGATCGACTCGCCTTCCTGGCTGGCCACGCAGCCTCCGACGCCGATCAGCACCCCGGGCCGCGCCGCCTTCAGCTCGCGCACCCGCCCCAGGTCGTTGAACACCTTCTCCTGAGCTTTCTCTCGCACCGAACAGGTGTTGAACAGGATCACGTCGGCTTCGGCCGGATCGGACACCTGCTCCAGGCCGTTGCGCGCGTGCAGGACGTCGGCCATCTTCGCCGAGTCGTACTCGTTCATCTGGCAGCCGAAGGTGCGGATGTAGAGCTTGCGCATTCAGCGCGCGCGCAGACGCTGCAGCTCGTCCGGCGTCAGCAGGAACATGCGCAGGATGTCGCCGTTGCCGTCGAACACGATGTACGCAGCGGATTTCTCCGGGATCTGGGCATGCAGCACGGTGCGGTTGCTCTGGTCGACGATGATGCCGCCCGGCGCCATCCGGAAGGTGCGGGAATCGATCCGCACCAGCGGCAGCGGCAGCGAAGGATCGGCGACCAGCACGCCGACCACGCCGTTCGCAGGCAGGTTACGCTGGAACTGCGCCCGGGCGTCCTGCGATCCGACCGTGCCGGCCAGCGCAGACAGCAGCGCCACGATCGGCAGCAGGCCGCTCCAGACGACTGACCCTCCGGCTCCGACCATGCGGCGGCCGGCGCCACCCGGGCTGGACACCGGGTGGCTGACGGACTGATCGACCTGGATAATGGACCCGGTCTCCGGAATACTTGGTGGCGAATCAGGGATTTGAACCCCGGACCAACGGATTATGATTCCGCTGCTCTAACCGCTGAGCTAATTCGCCACGGGGCCGCGGATTTTAGGTTCGCCCGGCGATCGAGTCAATGGAAGGTTGAGGATGTCTACCCAGTTTTTCGCCGCAGGCGCGGCATCAAGGCCCGACGCGGTAGTCGTCGGGGCCGGGCTGATCGGGGCGGCGGCCGTGCTGGGGCTGGCCGAGGCGGGGCTTCGCGTAGCCTGGGTGGCCCCGCCGGGCCCGGCCGTACCCGGCGCTGCCGACGGCGTCCATCCGGGCCCCGGTGACGGCTGGGACAGCCGGATCTACGCGGTCAGCCCGGGCAGCATCGACTGGCTGTCCTCGGTCGGTGCCTGGCAGGGCGTGGACGCCGCGCGCACCTGCGACGTCACCGCGATGCAGGTCAGCGGCGATGACGGTCGATCCGGCATCGGCTTCGATGCGCGCGACGCGCGCCGCCCGCGGCTGGCGGTGATCTGCGAATCGTCCAACCTCTCGCAGGCACTGGAGCGGGCGGTGGCCAGGCACGGCGAGGCTGTCACGCGGGTGTCCGACACGCTGGCCGACCTGCGGATCGGCGAGCGGGTGGCCTCGGTCGGACTCGCCGGCGGCACGACGCTGCGCGCCCCGCTGGTGGTTGCGGCCGACGGCGGCGGCTCGACCGTGCGCGAACGCGCCGGCATCACGGTCGAGCGGCGCGACTACCGGCACACCGCCGTGGTGGCCAACTTCCGGTGCACGCGGCCGCACCATGGCGTCGCGCGGCAGTGGTTCTTCGGCGACGCGGTGCTCGCGCTGCTGCCGCTGCCCGGCGACCGGCGCTCGATGGTCTGGTCGTGCGCGGACGACCACGCCGCGTGGCTGCTCGGGCTGGGGCCGCAGGCGCTGGCAGCCGAGGTGGCGCGCGTCGCAGGCGGCGATGCGGGCAGCCTGGACCTCCTGTCACCGGCGCGCGGGTTTCCGCTGCGCCTGCAGCGGGTCTCTCAACTGGTCGCGCCGCGGATCGCGCTGGTCGGCGACGCGGCCCACGCCGTGCATCCGCTGGCCGGGCAGGGCATGAACCTCGGCTTCGGCGACTGCCGGGCGCTGTCCGCTGTCCTGTCGGCGCGCGGCCCGCAACCCGACCCCGGCGACCTTGCGCTGCTGCGCCGCTACCAGCGCGCGCGCGCCGAGCCGATCGCCGCGATGCGGCTGGCGACCGACGGGCTGTTCCGGCTGTTCGCCTCCGGCCTGCCCGGGGTCGGACGCCTGCGCAACCTCGGCCTCGGCTGGGTCGACCGCGCGCCGCTGCTCAAGCGGGAACTCATCGCGGTCGCAATGGCCTGACCGCCTGCCGTTCGCACGTGCCTGCGCGCCGCGTGTCGGCCGCCCGGCGCCGGGGCCCCCGCGGCGTGCGACGATCCGGGCTCAGTTCCCCTGATTCCCCAGGGAATCGGTAACCAACGGACTCCCACATGACCTTCCTATCCGCTGGCCGCTGGTTCGGCCGCTGCCTTCGCCGCGGGCTGGCCGCCGCCCCGGCCCTGCTGTGCCTCGCCCTGCTGGCCGCGCTGCCGCTGGCGGCGAACGCCCAGGAGCAGTTGATCCGCAAGGCGGTTGCCCAGAAGTTCCCGAACGCCAAGGTGGAAAGCGTCACCAGGACCGCATTCCCGGGGCTGCTCGAGATCGTCGTGGACGGTAGCGTGTTCTACACCGACGACAAGTTCTCTTTCGTCATCGACGGCAGCCTGATCGACACCAGGACATGGACCAACATCACCCAGGCCAGGCGCGACGAGATCGAGGCTCGGCTGCAGGGGCCGATCAACTTCCGCGACCTGCCGCTCGCGCAGGCGGTGAAGATCGTCAGGGGCAACGGCCGGCGCGTGATCGCGACCTTCGAGGATCCGAACTGCGGGTTCTGCCGGCAGTTCCATGCCCAACTCCTGAAGCTGAACGACGTGACCATCTACACCTTCCTCTACCCGATCATCTCGCCGCCCGATTCGGTCGAGAAGTCGCGTGCGGTCTGGTGCGCGCGCGATCGTGCCCGCGCCTGGGACGAGGTGATGACCACCGGAAAGATCGCCCCGGCGGCCGCCAACTGCAAGGCGCCGATCGACGAAGTGCTGCAACTCGGCCAGAAATACAACGTGAAGTCGACGCCGACCATATTCCTGTCGGATGGCACCCGGTTGCGCGGCGCGCTTCCGCCGGAGCAACTCGAGCAGGCGATCGCCGCGGCGGCGAAGGCCCCGCGCAAGTAGGCACGGCGATGGCGCGCGCCCCCGGCCCGTGGTGGCACCGGGCGGCACCGGCCCGGCGGCCGCGCATTCCGGATCCTGCCCGCGAACGGCCCGCGGGCCGTGGCGAGTGGCGGCTCGCTGGGTTCCTCGCGGTGTCGATGTTGCTGCACCTGCTGGCCGTGCTCGACTGGGGCCCCGATTCCGGACGGCGACCGGCCCAGGCGCCGGCGGCCTTCACCGCGCGGCTGGCTCCGGCGGCAGATGAACCGCTGGTGCAGAGCGTCCTCGCCGTGGTGCAGGCAGGCGACAGGCCGGCGGAGCTGCCGCCCGGGCCCGCGCCCGTCGATCCACCGCGCGCGGCTGCGCCTGCGGTCCCGCCGTCCGAGGTTCCGTCTGCCGCGCCGCCGCGCGAGGCGGTGGAGCCACCCGCAGCTGCCGTCGCGCCGCAAGCCGGAGCTGAGCGCGCCGGCAGCGCGTTGCCGAACTGGTACACCGGACGCGACCTCGACGTGCTGCCGATGCCGCGCGGCCCGGTGGAGCCAGTGTTCCCGCTCAATGCCCAGCTGCAGGGCGTGTCCGGCAAGGTCACGCTGGAGCTGTCGATCGACCCGACCGGACGGCTGATCGACCTCACCGTCGTCAGCGCGGATCCGCCGGGCTTTTTCGAGGAATCGGCGCGCGCCGCCCTGAGCGCGGTTGCTTATTCGCCCGGGATGAAAGACGGCCGGCCGGTGCGCTCGCGCATCCGCACGACGATCGTGTTCGAGGTGGCGGTGCTGTTCGCCCGCTGAACGGCTACCGTGCGGTCAGGGCCGGCCCGGCTTCACGCCGCGCGGCAGCAGCACCCACAGCGAGCCGTTCTCGCGCATCCGCCCGGCCGGTTCGCCGGCGGCATTGCCGAAGCCCCAGAACAGGTCGGCGCGGATCGTACCGACGATGGCCCCGCCGGTGTCCTGCGCGAGGGTCAGGCGTTCGATCGGCTTCCCGTCCACCGGATCGACCGTGGCCAGCCACACCGGCGCGCCGAGCATCACCGAGCGCGGGTCGATCGCGATGCTGCGCAGGGGGGTGAGCGGCACGCCCAGCGAGCCGGGTGGCCCGCTGGCGGCGGGAGCGGCACCCGGGATAGCGGCGGACGGTGCTGGTTGCGCCGGCAACTCGCGGAAGAACACCCGGCTCGGGTTGGAATGCAGGATCGGGGTGACTCGGTCCGGATTCGTGACAGCCCACTTGCGGATGCCCTGCATCGTCGCGTCTTCCAGCGTCAGCTCGCCACGTTCCACCAGCGTGCGTCCGATCGCCCGGTACGGATGTCCGTTCTGGTCGGCATAGCCCAGGCGCACCATCGTCCCGTCGGGCAGCTGCACCCGTCCCGAGCCCTGGATCTCGAGAAAGAATGCGTCGAGCCGGTCGTCCACCCACAGTATTTCCCGTCCCTTGAGACCCGCCGCGCCACGGTCGATCTCGCCGCGCGAGAAGTAGGGCACCAGCCGGCGCCCGTCGAGCCGGCCGCGGACCCTCTGCCCCTTGAGCTGCGGGTAGAGTTCACCGAGGTCGACCGTCACGAGGTCGTCGGGTACGCCGAACAGCGGGTAGCGGAACCGCGCGTCCCGGGTACGGCTGCCGCGCAGCAGCGGCTCGTAGTAGCCGGTGATCAGGCCGCTGGTGCGCTCGCTGCCGTCGGTGTCGACCGCGATCAGGCGCCAGGCCTGGAAGTGGCGCTCGAAGAACGCACGTACCCGGGCCGGCTCGCGCGTGTCGGCAGGGGGTAGCGCGTCGGCGGCGCGACAGGCTTCAAGCCACGGCGTGGCCGCCTTGCGCAGGGCCAGGGCGCGGCAGCTCTCGCGCAGGGCTGGCCACGCCTCGTGCATCCGGTCGGCCTGCCATCCGGGCAATGCCGACCAGGCCACTGGTTCATGGCGGATCGGCGAGAATGCGACTGGCGGCGGAACGGCCGGTTTCGCGCCACCGACCGCTGGCGCCGCCGGCGTCGGTGCCTGAGTGGGTGGCGTAGAACTGGCCACGGGTGACGGCGGTACAGCCGTCGTGGCTGCGGGTGCGTCGGACGCCCCGGGCGGCTTTGCCGGCGGCGTGGCGCAGCCGGCGGCCACCAGCAGCAGGGCCACCAGAGCCGGCTTGAAGCTGCGATCGGTCATTGTTGCGGGAACCCTGATGGATGCTGGATTCGCATTGCTGCTGTTCGAGGCCGCGGTAGCGCTCGGCCTGCTGGTGTTCATCGTCTGGTGGACGTTCCCGCGGCGCAAGCGGCGCGATGGGGGGCCACCGCAGGATCAGTGAAGGACGCGAGGCACCGACAGGGTGAACTCGGGGATCTCGGCGTCGAACCGGGTGCCGTCCTCGGCCAGCATCTGGTAGGTGCCCCGCATCGTCCCCACCGCGGTCGCGAGTGCGGTGCCGCTGGTGTACTCGAAGCTCTGCTTCGGCTCGAGCGTGGGCTGCTCGCCGACCACGCCCGGGCCGCGGACTTCCTGCACCTGGCTGTTCGCGTCGGTGATGATCCAGTGCCGTGAGAGCAGCTGCGCCGCCATGCCACCGGTGTTGGTGATGGTGATGGTGTACGCGAACACGAAGCGCGACGCGGACTCGTCCGATTGCTCAGGGATGAAGACGCTCTTCGCGGCGACGGTGATGTCGTACTTGTTCTTCAAGGCGGTCGATGTCCTGTCGGATAAACTATGTCGGCTGACCATCAAGGGCTGAACCATGCATCTGATTGCACCGAGCATCCTGTCCGCCGACTTTGCGCGACTGGGAGAGGAAGTCACCCGCGTGCTTGCCGCCGGTGCCGACTGGATCCACTTCGACGTGATGGACAACCATTACGTCCCGAATCTGACCATCGGACCGATGGTCTGCGAGGCGATCCGGCCGCTGACCCAGGCACCGATCGACGTGCATCTGATGGTGCGTCCGGTCGACAGGATCGTACCCGATTTCGCCAGGGCGGGCGCCAGCCTGATCTCGTTCCACCCCGAGGCGTCCGAGCATGTCGACCGCACGATCGACCTCATCCGTGACCACGGCTGCAAGGCCGGCCTGGTGTTCAATCCGGCGACCTCGCTCGATGCGCTCGAGTACGTGATCCACAAGATCGATCTCGTGCTGATCATGTCGGTGAATCCGGGCTTCGGCGGACAGGCATTCAACCCGGCGGTGCTGCCCAAGGTACGAGCTGCGCGCGAGCGCATCGCGCGCAGCGGCCGGGACATCCGGCTCGAGGTGGACGGCGGCGTCAAGGTCGACAACATCGCGCAGATCGCGCGCGCAGGGGCCGACACCTTCGTCGCCGGTTCGGCGATCTTCGGTGCCGACGACTACGCGCGGGTGATCGCGGGGATGCGCAGCGAGCTGGCCAGCGTGACCGCGGAGGGCTCGGAATGATCCGTGCTCGCGCCATCCTGATCGACCTCGACGGCACGCTGGTCGACAGCATCCCCGGCCTGTCCGAGGCCGCCCGCCGGATGATGGTCGATCTGGGCCTGCCGCCCCTGCCGCAGGCCGAGGTCGAGACCTATGTCGGCAAGGGCATCGCGAAGCTGGTCGAGCGGGTGCTGACCCGCAAGGCCGATGGCAAGCCCGACCCCGACCTGTTCGCCACCGCGATGCCGGTCTACGAGAAGCACTACCTCGACACGGTCGCCTGGAACTGCGCGCCGTATCCCGGCGTGCTCGAGGGCCTCGATCGCATGGTCGAGCGCGGCTTCCGGCTCGGCTGTGTCACCAACAAGTCGGGTCGCTTCGCCGAGATCCTGCTCGAGCAGCTCGACCTGCGGCGCTACTTCCCGGTGCTGGTGGCCGGCGACACGCTGCCGGTGAAGAAGCCCGACCCGGCGCCGCTGCTGCATGCGGCGAAGCTGATCGGCGTCGAGCCGGCGACGATGGTGATGATCGGCGACTCGGCGAACGATGCGGTCGCAGCCCGCCGCGCCGGATGCCCGGTGATCTGTGTCAGCTACGGCTACCGCGAGGGGGCCGACCTGCGGAGCATCGATGCCGATGCTATAGTGGACAGCCTCACCGAGGTCGACGCGCTGGTTGAAGGTCCGTGAGCCGGCGCGCAGCCTCGGGCATGAATCCCCCGGAACGTCCCGCCAAGACTTCCATGAGCCGAGTCCACCTTCGAGTCCCACCTTCCGCCCTGACCACCGCCTGCAGGCCCGCAGCCTGGGCGGCACGCTGGCGACGCTGCGACGACTGAACGTGTACAGGCTGCGCGCGATCGGCCGCATGCCTGCAGATCTTCCCGATGCCGGCCCCCGCAGACCGCCCGCGGCCGCCGCAGCGTGATCATGGAGCGCACGATGAACGAACAGGACTTCAACCGGCTGGCTGGCGAGGGCTACAACCGGATCCCGCTGTACCTCGAGACCTTCGCCGACCTCGATACCCCGCTGTCGGTCTACCTGAAGCTTGCCAACGCACCGAACAGCTACCTGCTCGAATCGGTGCAGGGTGGCGAGCGTTTCGGCCGCTACTCGGTGATCGGCCTGCCGGCCGAGGATCGCATCGAGGTCACGGGACGGCTCTGCCGTGAACTGAGCGGTGACAGGACCCGGCAGCAGGTCGAGACCGACGACCCCGTCGAGTTCGTCCGCGAGTACCTCTCGCACCTCAAGGTCGCGCCGGAGCCTGCGTTGCCGCGCTTCTGCGGCGGGCTGGTCGGCTACTTCGGCTATGACACCGTACGCTACGTCGAGAAGCGCCTCGCTGCCACGGTCAAGCCGGACCCGATCGGTACGCCCGACATCCTGCTGCTGGTATCCGACGAAGTGGCGGTGTTCGACAACCTGCGCGGCAAGATCTTCCTGATCGTCTACGTCGATCCGCGGCGCGAGGGCGCGTACCAGCGCGGCCAGCAGCGGCTGGCTGAACTGCTGGCCCGGCTGCGCACGCCGGTAAGCATCCCGGACGCCGCTGCCCATGCGCCCACCCGGGCGACCTCCGGATTCACCGAGGACGGCTTCATCGGCGTGGTCGAGCGCGCCAAGCGCTACATCGTAGATGGCGACATCATGCAGGTCGTGCTGTCGCAGCGGACCAGCCAGCCGTACGATGCGTCCCCGCTGTCGCTCTACCGTGCGTTGCGTGCGACCAACCCTTCGCCCTACATGTTCCTGTTCGACTTCGGCGGTTTCCAGGTCGTGGGGGCGTCGCCGGAGATCCTGGTGCGGCTCGAGGGTGGGCAGGTCACGGTGCGCCCGATCGCCGGCACCCGGCCGCGTGGGGACACGCGCGAGCGCGACGAAGCGCTGGCCACCGAACTGCTGGCCGATCCCAAGGAGCGCGCCGAGCACGTGATGCTGGTCGACCTCGGCCGCAACGACGTTGGCCGCGTCGCCGCCACAGGTACCGTGAAGGTGACCGAGAACATGGCGATCGAACGCTACTCGCACGTGATGCACATCGTGTCCAACGTCGAGGGCACGCTCAAGCCCGGCTTGGACGCGTTCTCGGTGCTTCGCGCGAGCTTCCCTGCCGGCACGCTCTCAGGTGCGCCCAAGGTTCGCGCGATGGAGATCATCGACGAGCTCGAACTCACCGGGCGCGGCATCTACGGCGGCGCGGTCGGCTACCTGGGCTTCCACGGCGACATGGACATGGCGATCGCCATCCGCACCGCCGTGCTGAAGGACGGGATGCTGCACGTGCAGGCCGGCGCCGGCATCGTCGCCGATTCCGACCCCGCCAGCGAATGGCGCGAGACCCAGAACAAGGCGCGGGCCGTGCTGCGCGCGGCCGAGATGGCGATGGCTGGTCTCGACAGCGAGGTCCCGGGGGCGCCCGCCCGCTGAGAACCGGAAAGGCGGAACGGCGGGGTCAGGTCTTGCCTTTTGCCTCGCGGAGGCAAAAGGCAAGACCTGACCCCGCAAGGTGTGACCCCTCAAAGTGATAACCTATCAAAATGTCGATCCTGGACGCCCCCACTGCTGCCCGCCTGGCCCGCCGATGGCGGTTCCCCTGCTGCTGCGCCTAGGCGCAGCGAGGGAGCCATGACGGCATGGCGTCCGGTAGAAAGCTGTGAATTCAAGGGGATGGCGGACATGCTGCTGATGATCGACAACTATGACTCGTTCACCTACAACCTGGTCCAGTACTTCGGTGAACTGGGACAGCAGGTCGAGGTGTTCCGCAACGACGAGATCACCGTCGAGAAGATCGAGGCTCTGCGTCCGAAGCACCTGGTGATCTCGCCCGGGCCCTGCACCCCGAACGAGGCGGGGGTTTCGGTGGAAGCGATCCGCCATTTCGCCGGCAAGGTGCCGATCCTCGGCGTCTGTCTCGGCCACCAGTCGATCGGGCAGGCCTTCGGCGGGAAGATCGTGCATGCGAAGCAGGTGATGCACGGCAAGACCTCGGCGATCCAGCACGAGGGCAAGGGTGTGTTCGAGCGGCTGCCCACGCCGTTCCTCGCCACCCGCTACCATTCGCTGGTGATCGACCGCGACTCGCTGCCCGATGCGCTCGAGATCACTGCCACCAGCGAGGATGACGAGATCATGGGGGTGCGCCACCGCACGCTTCCGGTCGAGGGTGTGCAGTTCCACCCGGAGTCGATCCTCACCGAGCGTGGACATTCGCTGCTGGCCAACTTCCTGAAGACCACTGCCTGAGCCCGCTGGTGGCGGCCGCGGCGCCCGCCGGCGTCTGCGGCTTGGACGACTGCACCCAGCCAACCTGCCATAAGAACCCGCGATGACCTACGCCGAAGCCCTCACTGCGCTGATCGACCGACGCGACCTCGACCGTGAATCGATGGTGCGCCTGATGCGCCAGGTGATGCAGGGTGAACTCACGCCGGCCCAGATCGCCGGCCTGGTGGTCGCGCTGCGGGCCAAGGGCGAGACCGTCGACGAGGTGGCCGGCGCGGCCTCCGTGATGCGCGAACTGGCCACCCGCGTCGACGTGGCTGGCGTCGACCACCTGGTCGACACTTGCGGCACCGGCGGCGATGCGCAGCATACGTTCAACGTGTCGACCTGCTCCGCGCTGGTGGCAGCGGCCGCCGGCGCCCACGTGGCCAAGCACGGCGGCCGGTCGGTCTCGTCGCTGTGCGGCAGCGCCGACGTGCTCGAATCGCTCGGCGTGCACCTCGGGCTCGACCCGGCGACAGTCGCCCGGGCGATCCGCGAGGTCGGCGTCGGGTTCATGTTCGCGCCCAGCCACCACGCAGCGATGAAGCATGCAGCGCCAGTGCGCAAGGAACTCGGCGTGCGCACGATGTTCAACATCCTGGGGCCGTTGACCAATCCGGCCGGCGCCCCGAACCAGGTGATGGGCGTCTTCCGTCGCGAACTGGTCGGGTTGCAGGCGCGCGTGCTGCAGGCGCTGGGCAGCCGGCACGTGATGGTGGTGCACGGCGCCGACGGGCTGGACGAGATCACGATCACCGGAGAGACGGATGTGGCCGAGTTGCGCGATGGCAAGGTGACGGAATACCGCGTCGACCCGACCCGGTTCGGGCTGGCGGTCTCGCCGATCGAGGCCATCCGCGTCGATTCGGTCGACTCGGCGAAGGCGATGCTCCTCGGCGTGCTCGACAATCGTCCGGGGGCACCGCGAGACATCGTGGCGCTCAACGCCGGTGCCGCGATCTACGTGTCCGGCCTCGCACCCTCCCTCGAGGCCGGCGTGCACCGGGCGACCGACCTGATCGCCTCAGGCGCGGCAAGGGCGAAGCTGGAACAGCTGGTCGCGTTCTCGCGCGCAGCCAGGGGTTGAACGGAGCTGCATCGATGAGCCAGACCACTTCGCCGGCCAACGGCATCCCGGACATCCTCGCGCGCATCCTGCAGACCAAGGCGGGCGAGGTCGAGCAGGCGCGCGCGGCATTACCGCTGGCCGAGGTGCAGGCGCGCGCGCGCGCGGCCACGCCTGCGCGCGATTTCGCCGGAGCGCTGCGCACGCGGATCACCGCCCGGCGGCCCGCGGTGATCGCCGAGATCAAGAAGGCCAGCCCCAGCCGCGGCGTGATCCGCGAGGACTTCCGCCCGGCCGAGATCGCGGTCAGCTACGAGCGCGGCGGCGCAGCCTGCCTGTCGGTGCTCACCGACGCGCAGTACTTCCAGGGCTCGCTCGCGTTCATGACCGAGGCGCGCGCCGCGTGCACGCTACCGGTGCTGCGCAAGGAATTCATGATCGACGAATACCAGGTGCACGAGGCACGCGCCGCGGGCGCCGATGCGATCCTGCTGATCGTCGCCGCGCTCGATGATGCGCGGATGCAGGCGCTCGAGGGCCTGGCCCTGGAACTCGGGATGGCGGTGCTGGTCGAATCCCACGACGCCGCCGAACTCGAACGGGCGCTGCGCCTGCGCACGCCGCTGATCGGCATCAACAACCGCGACCTGCGCACCTTCCAGACGTCGCTCGACACCACCTTCGACCTGCTGGGACAGATCGGCGACGACCGGCTGGTCGTGACCGAGAGCGGTATCCTCGATCGATCGCATGTGGATGCGATGCGTGCCCGCGGTGTCAACGGTTTCCTGGTCGGCGAGGCGTTCATGCGCGCGCCGGATCCCGGCAGCCAGCTGCGGGCCCTGTTCGACTGAGGAGTCGCTGGATGCTTTCGCTGGCCGACCGCTGGATCGTCGAGTTCGACCGTGCACTGAGGACCCTGTCCGGCGTTGCCCATCCGTCGCGCCCGTCGCCAGCCGGCGGCGACGACCTGACCGACCTGGTGCCCGAGGAGAAGGCGAAGTCCGGGTCGCTGATGCGCGTTGATCATTCAGGCGAGGTCTGCGCCCAGGCGCTCTATTCCGGCCAGGCATTGACCGCCCGCGACCCGGCCCGGCGCGACGCGCTGCTCCAGGCCGCACGCGAGGAAGGCGACCACCTCGCGTGGACGCGTGACCGGCTGCGCGAACTGGGTACGCACCAGAGCCTGCTCAATCCGATCTGGTACGCCGGTTCCTTCGCGCTGGGTGCGATGGCCGGGCTGGCCGGCGACCGCTGGAGCCTCGGTTTCGTCGTCGAAACCGAGCGCCAGGTCGAGGCGCACCTGAACAGGCACCTCGGTGACCTGCCCGCTAACGACGTACGCAGCCGCGCCATCCTCGAGCAGATGCGGCTCGACGAGATCCGGCATGCACAGGATGCCATCGCGCGCGGCGCGGCGAAGTTGCCGAAGCCGATCGCCGCCGCCATGCGGGCTACCTCGAAAGTGATGACCGGTACCACGTACTGGGTCTGACCCTGGCGGCTGCGCGGTCGCGAGTCCCGCGTCCGGCGGGTGCTACGAAGCCTCGACCAGTTCGAAGTCGTGGGTGATGGTGGCGGTCTTCGCCAGCATGATCGAGGCCGAGCAGTACTTCTCCGCCGACAGGTGTATCGCCCGCTCGACCGCTTCGCGCTTCAGTCCGCGTCCGGTCACCGTGAAGTGGAAGTGGATGCGGGTGAACACCTTCGGATCCTCGGTGGCCCGGTCGGCGTCGATTTCCACCGCGCAGTCGGTGATCGCGTGGCGTCCCTTGCGCAGGATGTGCACGACGTCATAGGCCGTGCAGCCACCCGTGCCCAGCAGCACCGTCTCCATCGGACGCGGCCCGAGGTTGCGGCCGCCCCCGTCCGGCGGACCGTCCATCACGATCGCATGCCCGGACTCACTCTCGCCCAGGAAGGTGACGCCTTCGACCAGCTTGACCCTGAGTTTCATCGCCGCTCCGCTGCAGATCGGGCCGGCCCACCGCGCCGTCAGCCCCGAGCCTTCGAGTTTAGTCGATACCAGACGCGGCCCAGCCATTCGCGCATCGCGACATGGGCCAGGCGCAGCGCCTGGCCCGACGGAACCCATGCCATCGGCGCCGGGGTGATCGATGTGTAGCCGGTGGGGGCCTCTACCACCGTCATGCCGGCCTGCTCGAAGGTCCGGCGCGCCCTCGGCATGTGCCATGCGTGGGTGACCAGGTAGATGCGGTGGATCGAAGCCCCGGCCAGCAGCGCGCCCGTGCGCTCGGCGTTCTGGCGGGTGTTCAGGGAGTCGCTCTCCACCCATCGCGGCGGTGCGTTGAAGTCGGACGCCAGCGAGTCGCGCATGGTCTCGGCTTCCGACAGCCGGGTGTCGAGCGGACGCCCGCCGCTGACCAGGATCGGCAGGCCGGTGCGCCGGTGCAGCCACGCTGCATAGCGGATCCGCTCCAGTGTCGACGCACCCACGGTATCGGTGCCGTACGCGGGCGACTCGCGGTCGAGACCACCGCCGATCACCACGATCGCGTCGGCCGTCGACTGCCCGGCCTCCGGGGGTGTCAGCGGGGGTACTTCGAGCGCGGCCAGCATCCGGTCGGACACCAGCGGTGTAGAGACGGCCCCCAGCGCGCCGAGCGAGACCAGCACGAGCAGTATGCCGGCGCGGCGATGGCGCCGAGCGAGCAGCACCCCGGCCAGCGCGGGCAGGATGAAGCACATGGGAGGCAGCAGCAGGGACGCAGCCGCTGCCGTCAGGAACACGCTCACGCTGCGCCGCCGGGCCGGCGAGCAGCCCGCGTTGCCGTGGCGGCGGTTCGCCGGCAGACCAGCCGATTTGACAGCACGTACCTGAAACTCATATGATTCGCGGCTTTCCTCTGCGCACCCGGGGGCTGTGTCGTCAATTGAACCACGGGCGGCGCCATGCCGCATACCCAGCCAGGTGCACTGAGCCATGTGCGCCGGGCGCGGGCCGCGCGACCGCACACAGTCGAACCGAATCAGGATAACCGCATGAAGACCTTTTCCGCCCGTGCCGAGACCACGACGCACGACTGGTATGTAGTCGATGCTGCCGACAAGACGCTCGGCCGCCTCGCCTCCCAGCTCGCGCTGCGCCTGCGCGGCAAGCACAAGGCCATCTACACGCCGCACGTCGACACCGGCGACTACTTCGTCGTGGTCAACGTCGACAAGCTCCGGGTGACCGGCAGCAAGACCACTGACAAGAAGTACTACCGCCACAGTGGCTTCCCGGGCGGGATCTACGAAACCACCTTCGAGAAGCTGCAGGCGAAGCATCCGGCCCGCGTGCTCGAGAAGGCGGTCAAGGGCATGCTGCCGAAGGGTCCGCTCGGCCGTGCGATGATCAAGAAGCTGAAGGCCTACAAGGGCGACGCGCATCCGCACGCCGCGCAGCAGCCGAAACCGATCGATCTCAAGTAAAGGTCACCATCGTGGCGAACAAACAGTTCTATGGCACCGGCCGACGCAAGAGCGCGGTCGCCCGCGTGTTCATCAGCACCGGCACCGGCAAGTTCATCGTCAACGACAAGCCGGTCGACGAGTTCTTCTCGCGCGAAACCGGCCGGATGATCGTGCGTCAGCCGCTCGTGCTGACCAACCACATCGGCACGTTCGACATCCTGGTGAACGTCGATGGCGGCGGCGAGTCGGGTCAGGCCGGCGCGGTGCGCCACGGCATCACCCGCGCGCTGATCGAGTACGATGCTGAGCTGAAGCCGCCGCTGCGCAAGGCCGGGCTGGTGACGCGCGACGCACGCGAAGTCGAGCGGAAGAAAGTCGGCCTGCACAAGGCACGTCGCGCGAAGCAGTTCTCGAAGCGCTGACGCTGGGCACGGCTGCAGCAGCAGCCTCCCGGAAAAGCCGCCTGCGGGCGGCTTTTTTCATCGGACTACCCCAGGAGGTTTTCCATGACGACCGCGAACTCCACAGCCAGTGCCGTCGATCCGGCCGGGCAGGCTTCCACCCGGCGCCTGCGCATCGGAATCGTCGGCGGAACGGGCTATACCGGCGTGGAACTGCTGCGCCTGCTGGCTGCGCATCCGAATGCCGATCTGCGCGCGATCACCTCGCGCAAGGAAGCCGGGATGCCGGTGGCCGAGATGTTTCCCAGCCTGCGTGGCCGGGTCGGCATTGCGTTCTCCGACCCTGCAACGGCAGCGCTCACCGATTGCGACGTCGTATTCTTCGCCACGCCCCACGGGGTGGCGATGGATGCTGCGCCGACGCTGGTCGAGGCTGGTGTTCGTCTGATCGACCTCGCAGCCGACTTCCGGCTGCGCGATCCGGCCGAGTTCGAACGCTGGTACAAGCTGCCGCATGCCTGCCCCGCGCTGCTGGAAGAGGCGGTGTACGGCCTGCCCGAGGTCAACCGTGAAGCGATCCGCAAGGCGCGCATCGTCGGCCTGCCGGGCTGCTATCCGACTGCGGTGCAACTCGGCTACAAGCCGCTGCTCTCGGCCGGGCTGGTCGATCCGATGCACCTGATCGCCGACTGCAAGTCCGGGGTCTCCGGTGCCGGCCGCAAGGCCGAGGTCGGCACGCTCTTCTCCGAAGCCGCCGACAGCCTGAAGGCCTATGGCGTCGCTGGCCACCGGCACCATCCCGAGATCGTGCAGGGCCTGCGCAGGGTGGCAGGCGGCGCGGTGGGCCTGGTGTTCACGCCCCACCTCACGCCGATGATCCGTGGCATCCATGCCACGCTCTATGCGCGGATCACCCGTGACGCCGACCTGCAGCAGCTGTTCGAAGACCACTATCGCGGCGAGCCGTTCGTCGACGTGATGCCGGCGGGCAGCATGCCCGACACCCGGTCGGTACGCGGCGCAAACACCTGCCGCATCGCGGTGCATCGCCCGCAGGGCGGCGACACGGTGACCGTGCTGTCGGTGATCGACAACCTGGTGAAGGGGGCGGCAGGCCAGGCCGTGCAGAACATGAACCTGATGTTCGGCCTGCCTGAAGACGCCGGCCTCACGCAGATCGCGCTGCTTCCCTGACGCGGCGATGATCCACCGGTCCGTCCGGATGCCGGCGTACGACCTGCCCAGGCTGGAGCGCTGATGCTGCTGCGCACGTTCCGCAGGCATTTCGGTATCTCGTCGCGCAAGGTGGCGGTGCAGACGCACCTGGCGTGGTACTGGCGCTGGGCGCGGATCGTGGCCGTGCTGGCTGTGCTTTCGACCAGCGGCTGGTTCACGTGGTCGCTGTTCAGCCGCGGGCCAGGCACGGTCGATCCGGCCGAGTCGCTGGCCGAACTCCAGGCGCAGGTTGCGACCCTGGAGCAGGAGAACACCCGGCTGCGCGCCGATCTCGCTGCGGCCGAGAGCAAGCTGCGGATCGAAAGCGGGATGCGCTCCGACATGACGCGCCAGCTCAAGACCCTTGCCGAGGACGCGGCCAGCGCACGCGACGAATCGGCAGTGCTCAAGGCGCTGCTCGCACAGAGCGGCAAGGCACCCGGGGTCAGCATCAGCCGGTTCCGGGTTCAGCGCGACGGTGATGCCTACCGCTACCGGCTGACCCTCGTGCACAATGCGTCCGGCGAGCGCGAGTTCCAGGGGCAGGTCCGGCTGGTGGCCAACGTGGTCCAGGATGGCAAGCCGGTGGCGTTGCAGCTGCCGGCCGCTGGCGGCGAGGGCACGCCCGCCACCGCGCTGAGCTTCCGGCTGTTCCAGCCGGTCGAGGGGACGTTCCGCCTGCCCGCCAATGCGTCGCTGCGCAGCCTCGAGGTCCGGGTGTTCGAGAACGGTGCGGCGCAACCGAAGGTCACCCAGACCGCGCTGCCGTCCTGACCGTCGCCCGACGGTCGCCTCCCAGGAGACCCCACGATGATCTTCGGCAAGTCCGCCAGCAAGCCGCAGAACCGGATCGACTGCCTGATCGGTGCCGGCACGGACATCCACGGCAACATCACGTTCACCGGAGGCCTGCGCATCGACGGCAACGTACGCGGCAACGTCGTCGCCATCGACGACAAGCCGAGCACGGTCGTGCTGTCCGAGAAGGCCCGCGTCGAGGGCGAGATCCGGGTGTCCCATGTCGTGGTCAACGGTACCGTGGTCGGACCGATCATCGGCGCCGAGTACCTCGAGCTCCAGCCGAAGGCGGTGGTCACGGGCGATGTGAGCTACCGCACGATCGAGATCCACCTCGGCGCGGTGCTGCAGGGGCGCCTGCTGCACGAGGATGCAGTGCGCCCGGAGAAGGTCGTGCAGTTGAAGCCGGCCGCTGCCGAGTAGCCGCTCGGCAAGGACGCAGGCGGGGCTTGCAGGGTCGCAGCATGCGCCGCATATAATGCAGTCGATAGGTGCCTAGGGTGCCGCAGGCGTGCCGACGGGGCCCGCCGCGTCCCTCGTGCGCCGAGCCGTGCCGATGGCACAGGATCCGGGAGTCCAAGATGAATGCCGTGACCGAAATGAACAACCTGCTGGTGTTCACCGAGAACGCCGCGAACAAGGTGAAGCAGCTGATCGACGAGGAAGGCAATCCCGACCTGAAGCTGCGTGTGTTCGTGAGCGGCGGTGGCTGCTCCGGCTTTCAGTACGGATTCACGTTCGAAGAGGCCGTGGCCGAGGACGATACCGCGCTGGACAAGCATGGCGTCACGCTGCTGGTCGATCCGATGAGCTTCCAGTACCTGCAGGGTGCCGAGATCGACTACAGCGAGGGCGTGGAAGGTGCGCAGTTCGTGATCAAGAATCCGAACGCCACCAGCACCTGCGGCTGCGGTTCTTCGTTCTCGGTCTGACCGCGGCGGTCAGACCGGTGCGGGATACACCGCACCGAGCACGCGGGGGCCCGCGGCCCCGGTGACGCCGGGCAGGTTGGCCGGCCTTCCGTCGAGCCTGGCGCAGGCCAGCCAGGCAAAGGCCAGCGGTTCGATCAGTTCCGGCTCGAATCCGAGCGCAGTCGAGGAGCGGACCTGTGCCGGCGCAAGGGCCCGTTGCAGTTCGTCCATCAGTGCGACATTGCGGGCACCGCCGCCGCAGGCGACCACTTCCAGCCCGGCCGGTGACGCCGTGGCCGAACGGATCGCATCGACGATCGTGGTGGCCGTCAGGGCCAGCAGGGTGGCCTGCACGTCGGCCGGCGCCTCGCTGCCGTCGACCAACCGGTCGACCCAGCCGAGGTCAAACAGGTCACGACCGGTGCTCTTCGGTGGCGGGAGTGCAAAGAACGGTTCGGCGAGCATCCGGTCGAGCAGGGGTGCCAGTATGCGCCCGGTGCGTGCCCAGCGGCCATCACGGTCGAACGGCTGGCCCAGGTGCCGCACGGTCCATCCGTCCATCAGGATGTTCGCAGGCCCGCAGTCGTAGCCGATCACGTCGCCGCCGGGGATCAGCCGCGTGATGTTGGCGATGCCGCCGAGGTTGAGCACTACTCGCGGTACGGCAGGGTCTGCCATCACCGCGGCATGGAAGCCTGGCGCGAGCGGTGCACCCTGTCCCCCGGCGGCCAGGTCCGCTGCGCGGAAGTCTGCGACCACGTCGATCCCGGTACGCTCCGCCAGCGCCGCCGGGGCGCCGATCTGCAGCGTGTACCCGCGCTCGGGGCGGTGCCGGACGGTCTGGCCATGGCAACCGATCGCGGCGATCGCAGCCGGCCGCACGCCGGCCTTCGCGGCCACGGCCAGGGACGCTTCGGCATAGGCGCCGGCCAGCGCGAGTCCGGTGGCGCTCGCGGCGTCGAGCTCGCCTGCGAACGGCTGCGCGAGCGCCAGCACGGCGTCGCGAAGCGCAGGCTCGAACGGGCGGTGGTGCGCGGCGAGCACGACCGGCCGTACCGCCGAGAAGTCCGCGAGCACCGCGTCGACGCCGTCGACGCTGGTGCCGGACATCAGCCCGATGAACAGCCGTCCGGGCATGGCCTGCTCGACGCCCGTGTCCTGTGCAGGGGGGGGCGGGACTACTGCAGTCGCGCCAGGTTCGATCCGCGCAGCAGGCGCAACTGCTCGGCGTACCGGACCGTGGTCTGCTCGAACGCCGGCCGCAGGGCATTGGTGATCGGCTGCGCCTCAGGCATCGCGACCTTCAGCGGGTCCATGTGCACGCCGGAGATGCGGAACTCGAAGTGCAGGTGGGGGCCGGTAGCCAGACCGGTCATGCCGACCGTGCCGATCACGTCGCCCTGGCTCACGCGAGCGCCGCGGCGGATGTTGGCGGCAAAGTTGTTCATGTGGCCGTAAACGGTGGTGACGTTGTTCGCGTGCGAAAGGATCACCACGTTGCCATAGCCGCCCTGGCGCCCCACGAAATCGACCGTGCCGTTGGCCACTGCCTTGATCGGCGTGCCGATCGGTGCGCCGTAGTCGATGCCGCGGTGGGCGCGGATCTCCTGCAGGACCGGGTGGTAGCGCGCGTTGCTGAAGCCGGAGGTGATCCGGCTGAACTCGAGCGGCGAGCGCAGGAACGCGCGACGCAGGCTCAGCCCGCCCGGCGTGTAGTAGCTGCCCTGGCCCGGCTCGGTCTCGAACCAGACGCCCTGGAGCACGCGCCGCCCGTTCAGGAACTCGGCGGCGACCACCCGGCCCACGCGCACGCGTTCGCCGCGGTGGTAGAAGGATTCGTACACCACGGTGAAGGTATCGCCGCGGCGCAGGTCACGATGGAAATCGATGTCCGACGAGAAGATCTCTGCCATCTGGGTGGCGATCGCGTCGGGCAGGTTGGCGGCGTCGGTTGCCGCGAACAGGGAACTGCGGATCTCGCCGGACTTCATCTCGATGCGCCGCTCGAGCTCGAGCGGGCGTTCGGATGCCGAGAACTGGCTGCCTTCGCCGCGCTCCAGCCTCAGCACGGTGCCCTGGCCAGTCGCATACTCGAGCCAGTGCAGGTCACCATCGGTATCGGTCTTCGCCCGCACGGCGCGGCCCGGCGCCAACTGGTGAAGAGGGCGCATGGCGCGGTCGTTGCGGATGAACTCGACGGCAGCGGCGTCGCGGATGTCCAGGCGCTGCAGCATCGCGGAGACGGTGTCGCCGCGCATTACGCGCTCCTCGCGCACGAAATGCTCGCCATCCTCGATCGCCTGGAGCGTCGGCAGCTGAATGGACTCGATCACCGACCGCAACTCGAGCGGGCGGGTTTCGGTGTCGGGCGCGATGCCGAACGCGGCGGCCACCCCGAACAGCGGCACGGCGGCCACCAGAGCCCAGGCGCGCCGACGGCCGGAACGGAAAACCTTTTCCGCTAGAATCTGCGGACGCATGAGGTGATCTGTAGGTTTAGTCATTGATGCGCCTGAATTTTTCCGAAGATTAACAGAAAATCCGGCAACGTCCCGGCCTGTGGCCGCGGGGTTGCCGGCGACCAGCGGAATTCCGTGGATACCCAGCAGAAACGCGCCTCTTCCTTATCGGCCGGTGATCCGGCACCTGCAGCCGGATCGCCTCCGGCGATCGCGACGCCGGTGGACGCGCAACTGGCCCTGCTCGGCCGGGGCGCGGTTGATCTCATCTCGCGCGAGGACCTCGCCGAGCGTCTGCGCACCGGGCGCCCTCTGCGGGTGAAGGCCGGTTTCGATCCGACCGCGCCCGACCTGCACCTCGGGCACACCGTCCTGCTGACGAAGCTGCGCCAGTTCCAGGAACTGGGCCATCAGGTGGTCTTCCTGATCGGAGACTTCACCGGGATGATCGGCGACCCGACCGGCAAGTCGGCCACCCGTCCGCCGCTGACCCGTGATCAGGTGGCAGCCAACGCCGAGACCTATCGCCAGCAGGTGTTCCGGGTGCTCGACGAATCGCGGACCGAGGTCGCGTTCAATTCCACCTGGTTCGACCAGATGGACGCCGCCGCCATGATCCGGCTGGCCGGCACGCATACCGTTGCTCGCATGCTCGAGCGCGACGACTTCAGCAAGCGTTACCGCGGCGGGCAGCCGATCGCGATCCACGAGTTCCTCTATCCGCTGGTCCAGGGGTACGACTCGGTGGCGCTGCGCGCCGACGTCGAACTGGGCGGCACCGACCAGACCTTCAACCTCCTGATGGGGCGCGAACTGCAGCGCCACCATGGCCAGGCGCCGCAGGTGGTGCTGACCATGCCGCTGCTCGAGGGTCTGGACGGCGTCAACAAGATGTCGAAGTCGCTGGGCAACTACATTGGCATCACCGACGCACCCGACGACATGTTCGGCAAACTGATGTCCATCTCGGATGAACTGATGTGGCGATACCTCGACCTGCTGTCCCTGCAGCCGACCGAGGTGATCGCTCGTTGGCGCGAAGCCGTGGCCGCAGGGCGCAATCCGCGCGACGTGAAGGTCGAGCTGGGGCGCGAGATCGTCACCCGCTTCCATGGCGCGATCGCGGCGACCGCCGCGATAGAGGCCTTCGATGCCCGCTTCCGTCGCGACGAAGTGCCGTCAGACCTCGTCGAAATCTCTATTCCGGCAGGTCCGTCCGGCCTCGCCTTCCCCCAGTTGCTGAAGGCAGCAGGGCTGGTGGCGAGCACCTCGGAGGCGATCCGCCTGATCGGGCAGGGCGCGGTGAAGGTCGACGGCGAGCGGCTAGAGGACCGGTCCAGGGTGCTGGCTGCTGGCGATGCCGTGCTGCTGCAGGTGGGAAAGCGGCGATTCGCACGGGTTCGACTCGCCTGAAAGGGCCGGCTGGGGCCGCATCTGTCTCGTGCACGCGACCCCCTGACGATCCCATCGCAAAAATATTGCGAAATTGTTTCGGAAAGTGCTTGACGGCCGAATTCGGCTGGCTATAATTCCGCTTCTTTGCAGCGCACGAAGCTTCCGAAGCAGCAAGACGGAAGGCGCGAAAAGACCGACGGCAGGTGAAGTTCCTGTCGAAGCAACTGGTCCCGCTGCACGCTCTTTAACAAACTACAGCCGATAGGTGTGGGTGCTTGATACAGGCGGGCGGAAGCTGCGCTGGGATCCGGAAGGGTTCTGGGGTAGTGGAAGCTTGAAGAGATCGAGTACTTGCACGAAACAAAGAAGTAGGTGCTGGAGCCGTCCGGACGTAAGTCTGGGTGGGGCTGGTGCCAGGCTTCGGAAATTTCTGCGAGCGAAACTATTTGCAAAGGATTCGAACTGAAGAGTTTGATCCTGGCTCAGATTGAACGCTGGCGGCATGCCTTACACATGCAAGTCGAACGC
>CANHBC010000032.1 GCA_947458835.1 Betaproteobacteria bacterium
AACACCGACGCGACGAAGTAGTTGTCGCGCGCGGTCACGACGTGGCCGGCGGCCTCGGCCTTCTTGGCCACCGCCTCACGCCGGCGCGCGACGGCCTCGAAGGCCGGATTGATGTCGCTGTACTTCTGCACCCGCGCCCGCACGGCGGCAAGGTCGCCCGAGGCCAGCGGTCCGCAGGCCGTGCCGTAGCTGTTGAGCCTCGGCTGGTCCCATTCGATGCCGACTGAACGGATCGTCGCATCCACCAGCCAGCGCTGGTCCTCCATCCGCTGCACATGCGGTTCGACCGGTCGCGACGCCCGCTTGCGCTGCGCCGGCTTCTTCTTCGTCACTGCCATCGCGTTCCCCTTGCGGACACCGCCGCGAGGCTGACCGACCCGCCGCACAAAGTCAAGGCACGGAGCGCGGCGTGGCTGGCATACTCGGCCACCTTCAAGGAGGCTCCGCCGTTGAACGATCCGGTCCCGTTGGCCGCTTCCGTCGACAGCCCGGCACGGCGCGTCGGCGCGGGCGTCGATCGTGTCGAGGATGAAAGGCTGCTGCGCGGCCAGGGCCGGTTCGTCGACGACCTGCATCCGCCGGGCCTGCTGCACATGGCGATCCTGCGCAGCGCGGTCGCGCATGGACGCCTGCTGCGCGTGGACGTGTCCGCGGCACGCAGGCTGCCGGGCGTCGTCGATGCCTTCTCGGCGGCGGAAGTGCTGGACGGCTTCGCCGACATGCCGCGCGGCACGATGCCGCGCATCCCGATGCTCCTCGACCCGCTGCCCGACGCGGAGCCCTTCCTGCAGCCGGTGATCGCGCATGGCAAGGTCCGCTACGTCGGCGAGCCGCTGGCGGTGGTGGTCGCAACGACGCAGGGCCTGGCCGAGGATGCGCTCGAGGCCGTGGACATCGAGATCGAGACCCTTCCCGCGATCGTCGATGGCGGGCTCGACGCGCACGATGCGGTGCTGCTGTTCGAAGCCGCCGGGCGCAATACCGCCCTGCAGCTCGAGGCGGTGCGGGGCGATCCGGCCGGTCTCGATGCGCTGTTCAGGGCAGCACCGTACGTGCGCAAGGAGCGCTTCCGTGTGCACCGGCATTTCGCCTCGCCGCTGGAGACGCGCGGACTGCTGGCCAGGCGCGATGGCGCCAGTGGACGGCTGCGCGTCGAAGGCGCGGCAAAGATGCCTTTCGCCAACCGGCGCATCCTGGCCGCAATGCTCGGCCTGTCCGAGGCGTGCATCGACCTGGTCGAGGGCGATACCGGTGGTGCATTCGGACAGCGCGGCGAGTTCTATCCAGAGGACTTCCTGGTGCCGTTCGCGGCGCTGCGCTGCGGCCGACCGGTGAAGTGGATCGAGGACCGGCGCGAGAACCTGATCGCCGCCAACCATGCGCGCGAGGCCGAATGCGAGCTGGAGGTCGCCTGCGCCCTCGACGGACGGCTGCTCGCGCTGCGCGGCCGCGCGGCTACCGACATCGGTGCCTACGTACGTACCACCGGACTCGCGCAGTCGCGCAACCTGGTGCAGGTGGCGACCGGGCCGTACCGCATCGCCGAGGTCGGGCTGTCGGTCGAGGTGCGCGTGACGAGCAAGACACCGTCCGGTCCGTACCGAGGCCCGGGCCGCTTCGAGACCGACTTCTTCCGCGAGCGACTATTCGACATCGTCGCCACCGAGCTGGGCATCGATCGTGTCGACTTCCGGCGCCGCAACCTGCTGCGCCAGGACGAGATGCCGTGGGCCCTGCCCGCGCTGCTCCCATGGAACAGTGGCACCGCCACCGACAGCGGGGACTACGCCGAGACCCTCGACCGCTGCCTGGGAGCGTTCGACTGGCAGGGACGGTCCACGCTCGATGGCCGCGAAGTCGACGGGCGCAGGCACGGCATCGCGGTGGGCTGCTACATCGAGGGCGGCGCCGCCGGTCCACGCGAAGGCGCCCGCCTGGTGCTGGAGGCCGACGGCCGGGTCTCGGTATACACCGGCTCGTCGCTGGTGGGCCAGGGACTCGAGACGGTGTTCACGCAGATAGCAGCCGATGCGCTCGAGCTGCCGATGACCGCCATCTGCGGTGTATTCCACGGCTCGACCACCGGCGTCCGGGAAGGCTTCGGCAGCTACAGCTCGCGCAGCACCGCGATGGGCGGTGCTGCGATCCTCGACGCAGCCCGCAGGCTCAGGGACCTCGTGCTGTCGGCCGCGGCCGCGAGGCTCCAGTGCGATCCCGCCGAGCTGGCCTTCGAAGGCGGCCAGTGGATCGTGGCACGCGACGGACGCAAGCTGACGCTGGCGGACGTGGCGCGCGACGCCGCGCCGGGCGGCGGGCTGGTGGCACATGGCTCCTTCTCCAGCACGCAACGTACCTACAGCTACGGCGCACATGCCGCACACGTGGCGGTGGACGTGCGTACCGGGGCTGTGGAGGTGATCGACTATGTCGCGGTCGAGGACGCAGGCCGGATCATCAACCCACGCACGCTGGAAGGACAGGCGGTCGGCGCGATCGTGCAGGGCCTGGGCGGCGTGTTCCTCGAACGGCTGGCCTACGACCGCGATGGCCAGCTGCAGGCCGGGTCCTTCGCAGACTACCTTCTGCCGACCGCCACGTGCTTCCCCCCGATCCGCGCCATCTCGCTGCAGAACCATCCCTCGCCGCACAACCCGCTCGGAGCCAAGGGGGCCGGCGAGGGCGGCATCATCCCGGTCGGCGGCGTGATCGCCAATGCGGTCTCCGCCGCGCTGGCACCGCTCGGCGTATCGATCACGGAACTTCCCCTGCCCCCCTCCTGCGTATGGACACTGATCGAATCACGCCACCGCCCGTCGCGCTGATCGCGCGCAGCCACCTCCGACTGACCGGACGGCCATTGCTCGATGGCCTGCAGGCCGACAGCAGCGACACCACGATCGAGGCCGCGATGCATGCGACCGCCACGGTGATCGTGGCGCACGGCACCGAACCCGACCCGGTCTTCTTCTACGGCAATCCGGCGGCCCTGCGCCTGTTCGAAGCGAGCCAGCCAGCGTTCACCGCGATGCCGTCACGGCTGTCGGCCGAACCGATGCTGCGCGCCGAGCGCGAGCGGCTGCTCGCGCAGGTGCGCAGCCATGGATACATCGACGACTACGCTGGGGTAAGGGTGTCGACTACGGGTCGGCGCTTCCGCATCGAACGGGCGACCGTCTGGAACCTGGTCGATGAGGACGGCACGATCCGGGGGCAGGCTGCGATGTTCTCGCAGTGGGTCGGGCTGCCGCTCAGTCCAGCTTGGCCCCCGACTGCCTGACCACCTTGCCCCATTTGCCGCTCTCGCTGCGCACGAAGGCCGCCAGCTGCTCCGGTCCTGCACCCGAGGGCGTGATGCCATCCGCATCGAACTGGGCACCGAGCTCGGCCTTGAGCAGCGAGCCGATCTCGGCATTCAGGCGCTTGACGACATCGCCGGGCAGGCCGCGTGGCCCCAGCAGGGCGTACCAGACGCTCGACTCGTAACCCTTGACGCCCGCCTCGGCGATCGTCGGGACGTCCGGCAATGCCCTCGAACGCTGCGCGGTGGTCGCACCCAGCGGCCGGACGCGACCTGCCTTGAAATGGCCCACGCCGGCACCGTAGCTCACGAACATGGCCTGCAACTGTTCGCCCAGCATGTCGGTCATCGCCGCGCCGGCACTCTTGTAGGGCGCATGGACAATGTCGATGCCGGACATGGACTTGAGCAGCTCCATCGACAGGTGCAGTCCGCTTCCGTTGCCGGTGGAACCGTAGGTCATCGCTCCCGGCCGGGAGCGCGCGAGCCTGAGGAACTCTTCCAGGTTGCCCGCTGGCGTGCCCTTGCTGACCGTCAGGAAGTACGGCGCCGAACCGAGCAGGTTGATGAGGGCAAAATCCTTCATCGGATCGTACGGGATCTTCGCGTAGAGGAAGGGATTGATCGCCAGCTGCGCGGTCAGTGCCAGGCCGAGCGTGTAGCCGTCGGCCGGTGCACGCGCGACCATTTCCATCGCGATGTTGCCGTTGGCGCCCCCACGGTTGTCGACCAGCACCTGCTGGCCCAGGCGCTGCGTCAGGAAATGCCCGAGCGGCCGCGCGACCACGTCGCTGCCGCCGCCGGGGCCGTAGGGAAGGATCAGCCGGATCGGCTTCGCGGGCCACGCCTGCGCAGCGGCACTACCTGCCGCGACCAGGAGCGTCGCAACCGCGAGCACGCAGGCTGCACGCAGGCCAGCCAGGGACTGCGGCGGGAAACACGCACGGAATTTCTTCATCAGACGCTTCCTCCTCGTTGTCTTCAGCGTGCCGCGATCGCGGCGAACGCTGCATCGCGCATGCGTGCGGCATCGGACAGCCGATTGCGCGCCTGGTCGAGCCAGCGGCGCATTGCCGCCAGCGCAGACGACTGGTCGTCCTGCATGCGCTGTACCTCGGAAAGCTGGGGACCGCCACGGCCACGGCGTCCGAACACCATGTATTCCGGGCTGATCGCCTCGCGGAACGCAGTCTCGTCCAGCGGCAGCGGGCTGCCGGTCTGCTCCAGGTAGATGCGCTGTGCGTCCGCAAAGGCAATCTCGTGAAGGCGCAGGCCATGGCTGCGGCCGTGGTCGGTCAGCAGCGAGGCGTAATGGTGGCCGGTACGGAACGGCACCTCGGCTCGCGTGAGCAGCGTGTCGGCGATCTCGGTGGTGGTCGAGTAGTCATCGCGCACCTCGGCCAGCGCCCGCTCCGGGTCAACCACCAGTCCGAGGACCACCTTGCCGATCAGCTCGACGACCGCCACAGGTCGCGCGGCCGGCACCGGGTCATACATGCGGTAGTCGAACATGCCGCTGCGGACATTGTGCGAGAGCATCGCCACCGACTGCGCATCGACCAGCAGCAGGCTCGCCTGCGCACGAAGCTGCTCGATCGCGGCCGGATTGCGCTTCTGCGGCATGATGCTGCTGGTACCGGTGAGCGCTCCGGTGCGCAGCAGCAGCCAGGGCCGCGGGCTGGCGTACGGCGCATGGACGTCCTGCGCGAACTGTCCGGCCTGCACGGCCAGGATCTGCAGCGCACACGCCACTTCCATCGCGCAGTCGACGCTGGCGAGCTGGTTGGCATCGTAGGCATTCACCACCAGTGCCTCGAAGCCCAGGAGCGCGGCCAGCCGGTCGCGATCGATCGGGAAGCTGGAGGTCGCGAGCGCGGCCGTGCCAAGCGGACACGCGTTCACCCTCGCCCACGCCTCGCACAACCGCCCGGTGTTGCGCGCCAGCATCGCGCCCACGCCGAGCAGGTAGTGCGCGAAGGTCGTCGGCTGCGCCTGCACGCCATGGGTATAGGTCGGGATGATGGTGCGCTCGTGCCCCTTCGAGGTCTCGATCACCGCTTCCTGCGCGGCGCACAGCGCCTCCACCACGCGCAACAGGCCGTCGCGCAGGTTCATCCGCGCGAGCGTCGATGCAAGGTCTTGCCGGCTGCGACCGGTGTGCAGGCGGGTGGCCTCGACCCCGCCGATCTCGACCAGCCGCGGTTCGTAGTCGAGGTAGTCCGCGGTGCTGCGCGGCGGGGCCGCGGCATCGCGCGCGCGCAGCTCGGCAACCGCCCGCGCGATACGCCCGGCCACGTCGCCCGGCAGCACGCCGGCTTCGACCAGCGCCACGAGTGAAGCGGCATTGACCTCGTCGAGGAACTCGACCGAACGTCCGCCGCCACGGAACGACTGGTTCAGGTCGCCGCTCATCGCCGCGACCGCCTTGCTGTTCTTGTCATTCTGACTCCCCCTGGGGTCTGGATTACTGCGCCGGCACGCGCGTGTCAACCCGACGGATGGCTGGACCACGCGATGCACGTGCCCCTTCCCTCTCGCCACCGCACGCACTAACCTCCCGGCTTCGGAACGAATCGGCCCCTCGAAGGGTAGACGGATCCGGACAGGACAGGAGGAGGAACGGTCAGATGGAAATACACCGGCACGTACCGCATCGCCGCGGCACCGCGCTGCTCATGCTTTGCCTGTTGAACGGCGCAGCGCATGCCGCCGAGATCTTTCCGGTGAAGCCGATCCGATGGATCGTCCCGACCTCGGCAGGCTCCGGTGCCGACACGGTCGGACGGATCGTCACCAACGGCCTGTCGCAGGTGACAGGACAGACGGTAGTGGTCGAGAACCGCGCCGGCGCGGCAGGCAACATCGCCGCAGAGTTCGTCGCCAAGGCCCCGAAGGACGGCTACACGGTGCTGCAGGCCAACTTCAGCCACGGCGTGAACGTGAGCCTCTACAGGAAGCTGGGCTACGACCTGCTGCGCGACTTCGCTGCAGTGACCAACCTCGGCTCGTCGCCCGCGCTGCTGGTGGTGCATCCGTCGCTGCCGGTCAGGAACGCCAGGCAACTGGTCGCGCTGGCGAAGGCCAGGCCAGGCGCGATCAACTATGCGTCGGCCGGCGCCGGCTCGCCGACCTTCATCGGCGGCGAGCTGTTCCGCCATGTCACCGGCACCAACCTGCTGCACGTTCCCTATCGCGGCGGCGGCGAGGCGATCAACGCGATGCTGAGCGGCGAGACCTCGGTGTACTTTGCACCGCTGGCCTCCGCGCTGCCCCACGTGAAGTCCGGTCGGCTGCGGCCGATAGCGGCGATGAGCGAGCGGCGCATACCGGTGGTACCCGAGGTTCCGACCATCGCCGAGGCCGGCTTCCCCGGAGCGGAATCGGGCTTCTGGCACGGATCGATGGTGCCCTCGGGCACGCCGTCGGAGGTGATCAACGCCCTCCACGCAGCCACCGTCGCCGCGCTCAAGCGCGAGGACATCGCGCGTCGGCTGACCGATGTAGGCTATTCGGTGATCGGCGACCCGCCCGGTCCCTTCCTGGATTTCGTGAAGTCGGAGGTACAGAAATGGCGCAAGGTCGTGCAGGCTACCGGCCTCACCGCAGAGTGAGCCGGCTATGAGTGGTCCGCGCAGCCTGCTGTTCGTCCCGGGCAACAGACCCGACATGCTCGCCAAGGCGCCAGGGAGCGGCGCCGATGCGCTGATCATCGACCTCGAGGACTCGGTCCCGGTCGCGGAGAAGGCGCGCGCACGCGGCATCGCGCAGGACTTCATCGCCGGCAATGGCACATCGAACGTCCTGTACGTGCGGGTGAATGCGATAGGTACCGGTCTGCTCGAACAGGACCTCGACGCGATCGTTCGACCGGGACTCTCGGTAGTACGACTGGCCATGACCGACAGCGCGGGCACGGTGCGCGAAGTCGACCGCATGATCACCGCACTCGAGCGGAAGCACGGAATCCCCGAAGGTACTGTGCGCATCACGCCCAGCCTCGAGACCGCACGGGGCTGCTGGTTCGCGTACGACATCTGCGCGGCATCACCGCGGGTCAACGCCGTGAGTTGCGGCACCGCGCAGGACGGAGACCTTCAGGCCGACCTCGGCTACACGTGGTCTCCGGAGGGCAACGAAGTACTGTACGTTCGCTCGCACGTCCTGCTCGCCGCGAAGGCCGCGGGCGTGAAGCATGTGCTCGACGGCTCCTACGCGAAGATCCGCGACCCGGAGGGACTGCGCACCTGCTGCGAGGCGGTACGCAGGCTCGGCTACCGCGGCAAGTCATGCATCCATCCGAACCAGGTCGCGCTGGTGAACGAGGTATTCACGCCGACCGAAAAGGAGCTGGACTACTACCGACGGGTGATCGCTGCGTTCGATGAAGCCGTGGCCCGGGGTTCGGCCGCCACCACGATCGACGGCGGCACCATGATCGACTATGCAATGGCCGAGACGGCACGGCGAGTACTGGCCTGGGGCGAGAGCGCGAAGCGCGGGGGAGCGGGGGAGTGAAAGAAGGATCGGTGGCAAGCAAGGCAAGCGAAGGGTTGCCGCTGTCGGGCATCACCGTTCTCGACTGCGGACAGGTCGTGGCCGGCCCGACGATCGCGATGATCCTCGGCGACTTCGGCGCCGAGGTGATCAAGGTCGAGAATCCGCGCGGCGGCGACCAGGGACGCTACTTCGGCCGCAACAAGGGCGGCGTTCCGCTGGTATGGAAGCAGCTTTCCCGCAACAAGAAGACGATCACCCTGTCGCTGAGCAAGCCCGAGGGCCAGGCCCTGTTCTGCCGCCTCGTCGAGCAGTTGCAGGCCGACGTGGTGATCGAGAGCTTCCGCGCCGGCACCTTCGAGCAATGGAACCTGGGCGAGGAGCGGCTGCGTGCGCTGAGCCCCGGGCTGGTGATGGTGCGCGTCTCCGGTTTTGGCCAGACCGGCCCCTACAGCAATCGTCCCGGCTTCGGCACGCTCGCCGAAGCGATGAGCGGCTTCGCCCAGATCACTGGCCAGCCCGACGGCCCGCCGACGCTGCCGCCCTTCCCGCTCGCCGACACCGTCGCCGCGCTGTACTCGACGATCGGGGTGCTGCTGTCGCTCTACCAGCGCGACGTGAAGAAGACCGGCCGCGGGCAATCGATCGACACCAGCCTGGTCGAGACGCTCTACACCGTACTGACCGGCCACGCAGTGTCATGGGACCAGCTCGGCCTGCCAGGCAAGCGCAACGGCAACCGCACGACCGGCTCTGCACCGCGCAACACCTACCGCACGAAGGACGATCGCTGGGTGGCGATCGCCGGATCGACGCAGGCGATCACCGAGCGGCTGTTCGGCGTGATGGGGCAGTCGGCGCTGCTGCAGGACCCGCGCTTTGCGACCAACCAGGCGCGGTTGACTAACGTCGACGCGGTCGACGAAGTGGTGTCGGCCTGGGTCGGACAGCGCACGCAGGCCGAGTGCATGGCGGCACTGCTTGCAGCCGAAGTAGCGGCCGCACCGATCGCCGACTTCAAGGACCTCGCGGAAGACCCGCACATGATCGCGCGAGGGGCCCTGACCGAGATCGACGATCCGGAACTCGGCAAGCTGCGTATGCCGACGGTGCAGCCGAGATTGTCGGAGACGCCGGGACGGATCGACTTCGCCGGGTTGCCGATGGGCGTGCACAACCGGGAAATCTACATCGATCGGATGGGCATGGACGAAGCAGAGTTCGAGCGACTGAAGGCGGCGGGCGTGGTCTGACCACCTTTGCCACGGCGGTCGGTGCAACGCACCCTGCCGCTCGCTACACTTCCCTGGATCTCTACAGGAACATCCATGCACTCCGTCGACGTCGCCATCATCGGCACCGGCAGTGTCGGCATCGCCGTCGCCTACTACCTCGTCCGTGACCATGGCGTCCGTCGGGTAGCGCTTGTCGATCCGCTGCCCCCGATGAGCCTCACCTCGGCGCAGTCGGGCGAGAACTACCGCAACTGGTGGCCACATCGGGTGATGACGGCGTTCACCGACCACTCGATCGACCTGATGGAGCAACTCGACGAGGCGTCTGGCGGACGGGTGAACATGACCCGCGGCGGCTACGCGCTGGTCACGCGCCGAGAGCAACCGCAGGACCTGATCGATGCGCTGCACCTGGGCTATGCCGACTCGCCCGGTCAGATCCGCTTGCGCTACCTCGAAAACGGCTATGTCGAGCCGCGCCGCATGCCCTGGCAGGGCTCACCCTCGGGTGTCGACGTTCTGCTTGACCGTGCGCTGATCCGCCGCACCTTCCCCGCTTTCGCGGAGGACATCGCCACGGTCATCCATATCCGCCGCGCCGGCTCGATCAGCGCGCAGCAGATGGGCAGCCTGATGCTGGAGGCGATACGCGAAGCAGGCGGCACGCTGATCCGCGGCGAAGTCAAGTCGATCACGGGACGAACACCGTTCACGCTTGAGATCGCCACGCCGGATTCCGCCTCCACCTCGATCCTGCACGCCGATCGCATCGTCAACGCCGCCGGCCCCGGGCTGCAGGACATTGCGACGATGCTCGATGAAGACCTGCAGGTCGAGTGCGTGTTCCAGCAGAAGATCGCCTTCACCGACACCCTGCAGGCGGTCGCGCGGCACCAGCCGTTCGCGATTGACCTCGACGGACAGACACTGCCGTGGACCGAAGAGGATCGTGCGCTGCTCGCCTCGGACCCAGCGACGCGCAGGCTCACCGAGCCCATGAAGGGTGGCATCCACTGCCGGCCGGACGGCCCGGTCGAAGGTAACTGGATCAAGCTGGGCTGGGCCTACAACGAGACGCCCTCCGATCCGCACCAGCCAGCGCCGATCGACACGCAATTCCCGGATTCGCTGATCCGTGCCGCCAGCCGGCTACAGCCGAAGCTCGCCGCCTACATCGGCAGGCTGCCGCGCGCCATGCGGCACTACGGTGGCTTCTACACCCAGACCGCGGAGAACTGGCCGCTGATCGGTCCGATGGCCACGCCCGGCGCGTTCGTCGCAGGTGCGCTGTCCGGCTACGGATCGATGGGCGCCTGCGCGAGCGGATCGCTCTGCGCAGCCTGGGTAGTGGACCAGCCGGTGCCGGCCTTCGCACGCGGGCTCGCACCCGCGCGCCGGCAGGACACCGCGCTGATGGCAGAACTGGCTGGCCTGGCCAAGGGCACGCTCTAGATGTCGCCGACAGCGCCCCTGCGCGTCCCCGAGCCGGAACTGGTCGCACGGGTGGTGGATGCGCTGGTGCGCAACGGCTTCGACGCCCAGGTCGCGGCGCCTGTCGCCTCGACCATCGTCGCGTGCGAGCGCGACGGCACGCCGAGCCACGGCCTGCTACGCCTGCCCGGCTACATCGAGGCGGTGCATACCGGCTATGCAGATGGTCGGGTGCTACCCGAGGTCGTGGGCAAACGCGACTCGATGCTGGTCGTCGATGCACGCCAGGGCTTCACCCACCTGGCGCTCGCACAATGGCGCGACGACCTCATGCAGCGCGCTGCACGCACCGGCACCGCAGTGCTGCTGATTCGCGATGCGCACCACTTCGCCGCGCTGTGGCCGGACATCGAAGACTTCGCGGTGGAAGGCTTCGTCGCGATCTCCTGCGTCACCTCGCGCGCGCGGGTGATCGGCTGGGGTGGCACCAAGGCGGTTTTCGGTACGAATGCTTCGGCGTTCGCTTGCCCCCGCGCCGACGGCCCGCCGATCGTCTGGGACCAGTCCGCGAGCGTGATGTCGCAGGGTGACGTACTGCGTGCAGCGCGCCAGGGGCTTCCTTTGCCCGAGGGCGTCGGCGTCGATATCGACGGCGTACCGACGACGGATGCGGCACGCGTGCTCGACGGCGGCGCGCTGGTCGCCTTTGGCGGCGTGAAGGGCGCATCGATCGCGTTCGCAGTAGAGATCCTCGCTGCGGCGCTGAGCGGCAGCCCGTTCGGCTTCGAGGCGCCAGTGCCGGGCAACAGGCCGTCCAAGTGCGGTCAGTTCCTGCTGCTGGTCGATCCGCGCTGCGCGGGTACCGACGTGGCCAGGCGGGTCGAACCGCTGGTCGATGCAGTGCACGCCTCGGGCACGCAGAAGCTGCCGGGCGACCGGCGGTATGCGCGGCGCCAGCAGGCCGCAGAACACGGCATCGAACTCGATGCCCATGCACTCGATATCCTGGACCGCTGCGCACCGGGTACCGCATGATCCAAGCGGCCCGGTGGCGCACGCCGACGCGACATCCGTGACCCGTACCCATCCACCGTTCAGTCAGAGGAAAACCCGGCCCATGTCACGCCCGCTCCTGTCCCGCTCCCTGGCCGTCGCCATCGTGGCCTTCGGCACTGCCTGCTCACTGCCGACGTTCGCGCAGTCCTGGCCGGCCAAGCCGATCCGCTTCATCGTTCCGTTCGCAGCCGGCGGTGTGGCGGACGTGGTCACGCGCGCGGTCACACCGCGCCTGTCAGAGGCGCTCGGGCAGCCGATCATCATCGATAACCGTGGCGGCGCGGGCGGCACGCTCGGCACCGCGATCGGCGCGAAGGCGGCACCGGACGGCTACACCTTCGTCACACCGGCCGGCAGCCATGTCACCACGCCCGCGCTGTACACGAAGCTCGACTTCGACCCAGTGAAGGACTTCGCGGCGGTGACCAAGATCGCCGACGTGCCGTACCTGCTGGTGGTGCCCGCGTCGAGCCCGATCAGGACGCTGGCCGACTTCATCGCGGCAGCCAAGGCCAGCCCGGGCAAGCTCACCTACGGTTCGGCGGGCAACGGCAGTTCCAACCACCTCGCCGGGGAGTTGCTGGCAGGACGTATCGGCGCCAGTTTGCTGCACGTCCCTTACAAGGGCAGCGCGCCCGCGCTGGTCGACGTGCTGAGCGGGCAGATCACGTTCATGTTCGACACGGTCAACACCTCGACCCGCTACATCCCCGGCCGCCTGCGCGCGGTGGGCATCGGCACCGCCAAGCGCTCGACGCTGATTCCCGACGTACCCCCGATCGCCGACACGCTACCCGGATTCGAGGCGGTCACCTGGGTCGGGCTGCTCGCACCGGCCGGCACCCCACGCGAGATCGTCTCACGCATGCACGCCGAGATCGCCAAGGTAGTGGCTGCCCCTGACGTACGGGAGCGCTTCTCCGCGACCGGCGCCGAACCGGTGGCGAGCACGCCCGAGCACTTCGGTGCCTATCTGGCCACCGAGGTGAAACAGTGGGAGCGGGTCGTCAGACAGGCGAAGATCCCGCCGGTGCAGTGAGCGCGCGCAGATGAGCATCCAGCACGACGTTGTCATCATCGGCGGCGGCGCGATCGGCTGCGCCACCGCCGTGTTCCTGCGCGAGGCGGGTGTCGAGCGCGTCTGCGTCCTCGAGCCGGACCCGACCTACGCCAAGGCCGCGACTCCGATGGCAACTGGCGGCTGCCGACGATTGTTCGCGTTGCCAGAGAACATCCGGATGTCGGAGTTCAGCATCCAGTACTACAAGGACTTCGCGCGACATGTCGCGGTGGACGGCTACGCGCCAGACGTGCAATGGAAGGAACGCGGCTACCTGTTCATCGGCGGACCACAGCACGCCGAGGTGCTGGACCATAACGCGCGCGTGCAGGCAGCCGAGGGCGTGAAGATCGAGTTGATGGACCGCGCCGAGATCGTCCGCCGGTATCCGTGGATGCGCGGCGACGACCTCGCCATCGGCGTGCTGTCGCCGGAGGACGGCTGGCTTGACCCGAACAGCGTGCTCCAGGGCTTCCGCCGCAAGGCGCAGGCGATGGATGTGACCTTCCTGCGAGATCGGGCGATCGACTTGTACGTACGCGACCGACGTATCGTCGAGATCGAACTCGCTTCGGGCGCGCGCATTCGCGGGGAACACGTGGTGAACGCAGCCGGTTGCTGGTCTGCATCGATCGCCAAGCTGGTGGGCGTGGATCTTCCAGTGAACCCGATGCGCCGCTTCGAGCACTACGTCGAACTCGCGCGAGAGTTGCCCGCCGACATGCCGCTGATCAAGGATCCCGACCGGCTGATCATCCGACCCGAGGGTATCGGCTATGCGGTCGGACTGGTGAGGTCAGACGAACCGCGCGGCTTCAACTACGAAGTCGATCCGTCGTGGTTCCAGGACGTGGTGTGGCCAGCGTGCGCGGCCCGGGTCAAGGAATTCGAGGAACTGAAGCTGGTACGGGAGTGGGCCGGCCTCTACGATGAGTGCGAACTGGATGGGAACATGATCCTCGGGCGCTGCCAGGGCGGGCCAGAGAACTTCCTGGTCGCCTGTGGATTTTCGGGGCATGGGTTGATGCATGCGCCTGCGGTCGGCAGGGCCCTGGGGGAGCTGATCGTCCACGGGCAGTTCATGACGATCGACCTCGGCAGGATGGGGTACCAGCGCATCATCGACGACACCCCGTACCGCGAGACTGGAATCCTCTAGCAGGCCGACCTCAACGGTTCGACTCGCCTTATTGCCATGGGCGGCGACCAACCGGGTCAGCGCATCGGACAGCATCGACTCGTACGACGAGGCAGCGCCGACCAGAGTTCATCGAGCGCGTGGCAGACGTACTCCGACGCGATGAGACCTGTGCATTTTTTCACGGTGCGGCATTCCGGACGCGCGTACTCTCGCTCAGGGCAGTATGGTCGGGACAGGTTACGGCATCCCACCCGGCGCATGCACGGTGCCCTGTCTTCGCCGACCGGCGACATGAAAAGGTGGTGGAAGCCTGGTCCGGCGCCGAGCGTCGTCGGCAGTCCAGCGGGCACTGCAGACAACCACGCAACCACCCGTTACCGATCGAGCACCTGATGGAAGTCGCAGTTTCGCCCGAGAGCATCGAAAAACTGCTCAAGGGCATAACGATACCGCCGCGCCCGGCGTTATTGCTGGCCCTCGACGCAGAGCTGAAGTCGGATGACCCCGACCTGAAGGTGATCAGCACCCTCATCACCAGGGATGTCGGGGTAGCGGCCGCCATGCTGCGCACGCTGAATTCGCCACTCTTCGGTCTCAACCGGAAGGTGGGCAACATTCCGCAGGCGGTGCAGCTGCTCGGATTGCGGAACGTCCGCAACATCGTGACCGGGCTGGTGCTCCGCAAGGCCGTGGGCGGCGGCGCCAACCTCGAGCGGTTCTGGGACAGCGCCGAGAAGGTCGCCTCGATCAACGCCTACATCTGCTCCCTGCTGCCCAACGTGCCCCGCGACGAGTGCTATACGTTCGGCCTGTTCCGGGATTGCGGCATCCCGGTGCTGATGCAACGTTTCCCCGACTACCGCGAGACGCTCCGGATCGCGGCCGGTGATCCGCGGCCGATGACTGAAGTCGAGGACGAACGCCATGGCACCAGCCACGTCACGGTCGGCCACGTCATCGCGCGCGTATGGGGCCTGTCGGACCTGATCTGCAGCGCGATCCTGCGCCACCACGAGGCGGATTCCTTCGCCAGGACGGACGACGGCCACCCGATGGCGCATACCCTCGTGGCCATCAATATCCTGGCCGAGCACCTCAACGACACGGCGCAGCGGATGCGCGAGGACATGCACTGGGCCCGCGTCGGCGAGAAGGTACTGGATCACCTCGGCTTCAGCGAAAGCGACTACGCGGACCTTCGTGAGCACCTTGAATCGGCGTGAGGTGCGACTCCAGGGCGCGCGTTGCCTCAGCGTCCCGCACTGGCCTTGGCGACGTAGGCGGCGATAGCCTGGATCTGGGACTCGGACAGCGAGCCCTGATACGACGGCATCTGGCCGATCCCGTTGCGCAGCGCACGCGCGACGCGGTCAGGGTCAGGCTTGAGTTCATCGAGCGCCGGACCGATCGCGCCCTCGGTACCGGCCGCCTTGAGCGCATGACACAGCCCGCAGGGCGGTACCGCGCCCTGCTGGAACAGCACCCGGCCCTGCTCGAACGGCGAGGCCTCGGCGGCCAGCGTCACCGGCTGGCCGCCCCCCAGAGCGAGGATCGCTGCTGCGATCAGGTAAGCCCGCACCTTCATGCGACCACGATCCGGACCGAATGGTCGAGCCAGCTCGTGTTGTTGTAGCCCGCCGCGTTCTCGAAGCGCTGCTCGGGCTGCACGTTACCGGCACTGTCGGTCGCACGACTGGCGAGCACGACGTTGCCCGCTGGCAACCGTGCCGCGAACGCGAACTGTCGCCAGGCATAGCGCCCGAGGTCGGGCCCGATGAAGCGGGCGGCATTCCAGGTCTTGCCACCGTCGATCGACACCTCGACCTTCGCGACGCTGTTCAGGCCACCGAAGGCGACGCCGTGGATCTGCACGTCGCCGGCGCGTACCGGACCGCCGTCAGCCGTGGGCGTGTTGATCCAGGACTTCACGGTCATCTCCTGCACCGACGGCTGGTCGGGCGCGCCCTTCGTGCCGGGGGGCGACAGCCGGTAGCCGTGCGACATGATGGCCGCTTCGGACTCGCGCGCGGTGAAGGCGAGCTGCCGGATGTACTTGACGCTGTTCACCCCGGTGTATCCGGGCACGATGAGCCGCAGCGGGCCGCCGTGCGCCAGCGGAATGGGCATGCCGTTCATTTCCCAGGCAAGCATGGAATCGGCCATCGCTGACAGCGGCACCGAACGCTCGACCATGATGGCCTTGGGATCGATACCCGCGGGCAGCCGCTCGCCACCGGTACCGGTGACGAACTTCGCATCGCCGGCCACGCCACCGAGGACTTCGGCGATACGGCGCAGCGGCACGCCGCTCCACACCACGCAGCCCGCCGCGCCGACCTGCCAGGGCGTCCCGCTGGGCTTGCTCGGAAAGAACCCGCGACCGTTGCCGGAGCACTGCAGAACCATCGCGACGGTCTCGATGCCAAGCGTCTTGAGCTCGCGCACCGTCATCGTCCGCGGATTCTTCACGCCGGAGATGCTCACCTCCCATGCATCACGGTCAGCCACGATCGACGCATCCGGCGCGGGCAGGTTGTTGCGCACGTAGAGTTGCTCGGACGGCGTGACCACGCTCGCGCCGAAGGCCGAGCGCCGGGTCTCGATCGTGCTGCTGGTGTGCACGATCAGGCTGTTGGCGTCCTTCCAGGCGACGTAGGGAGGCAGCGGCGGCTTTGCGGGCGCCACCGCGGGCGCTTCGGCTGCAGTCGCCTCGCGCGCACCGGCGGCCAGGCCGGTAGCGGCGGCGATGGCGGCGCTGCGCGCAAGGAAGTCACGGCGCTGCAGGGGTTGCCGCGGGGCGCGGCTGGCGAGGGTACGGGTCATCTCTCCTCCATCGGGGGAACGTCGGGCGCGGGTGGGCAGGCGTATCCAGTCTGTGAGATTAGCCTGAAATCCGATGCCGCGCGCACGATCGACAGCCACGATCCGTTCATGGCCGCCCATGCACGTTGGCGTGGCACGAGGTTGTGCTGCGCAAGATCCGCACCCGCGACACTACATCGTCGGACTCTTGAACGCCCCGCCCAGCGCCACCAGCCCCCACGGCGCGAACTGCATGTCGGTGTTGAACACCACGTGCCCCGACGAGGCGTGCGCGTCACGGAACATCCGCTGCAGGGGACTCCGGTCGTAGATGGCGTTCGCGCCCGCCATCTCCTGCAGGATGTCCACCGCCTCGTTGGCGATCTTCATCGCCATCGCCGTGTTGCGCCGGTAGCGCAGCTTGGTCTCGAGGTCGAAGCTGCCGCCGGACTTGTAGTGCGCCCAGCCTTCGTGGCAGTCGCCCTTCAGCCACGCATGCGCGGCGTCGATCTTCGCGCCAGCCATTCCGACGCGAAGCTGCACGGTGGGGAAGTCGCGCATCGATGCACCGGTGTAGCTGGTCGCGCGCGCTTTCACCGAGGCGGTCGTCTCGTCAAGCATCGCCCGCGCGTTGCCGATCATCGCGCCCGCGATCGCGTTGCCGCCGAGCGCGGCGTTGGGCACGCGGAACATCGGGTTGGTGTGTACCTTGAAGCCGGGAAAGCTGTGGCCGGGCTTCGAGACCTGCATCGACAGCACGCGATGCTGCGGCACGAACACGTCCTGGCAGCGTACGCTGCGGCTGCCGGTGCCACGCATGCCGAGGACCTGCCAGTCGTCGATGATCTCGTAGTCCTCACGCGGGACCAGGTTCATGCACCAGTCGACCGGCTTGCCTTCGGCGTCCTTCACCACGCAGGCGAGCATGTTCCAGGAGGACACATCCACGCCGGACGAGAAGCCCCATTGCCCGGACAGCAGCAGGCCGCCGTCGACGAACCGGCCCTGGCCCTGCACGTAGGCGATGCCGGATGCGATCAACGCATCAGGGTCTTCTCCCCAGATCTCTTCATGGACCTTCGGATCCCACTGCACCAGCTGGCGATGGTGCGACGCCAGGTTCGCGAATACCCAGGCGGTCGATGCGCAGCCCTGGCCGAGTTTCTCGGGGATCTCGTAGAACGCGGGGAAGTCGAGCTCCATGCCGCCCCAGGCCCTCGGCTGCTGGGAGCGCAGCAGGCCGCTCTCGTGCAGGGCAGCGAGGACCTTGTCCGTGACACGCGTCGCCGCCTCGGTTGCCGATGCCTCGGCACGCAGCAGCGGAATCAGGTCGGCGGCGCGCTGGAGCGCCTCGCCGTAGGAGACGTCGGAGAAGTCCTTGCCGGTACCGCCGGATATGCCGTGGCAGGTCGGGAGCGGGGTCGCTCCATCAGCGACGCCCAGCGGGGCACGCGCGTTCATTGCACTGGTTCCATATGGACGAAAGCTCCTGCATCTGGCATGACCGTAGCCACGCCCCCTTCAATTGTCAAGATGATTGCGATGCCAACCCGGAAAACCCCGCCCCGACACACGCAGATCGCAGACCGGCTGCGCAGCGACATCCAGGCGGGCCGCCATCCGCTCGGCACTCGGCTGCCGAACGAGGCCGACCTCGCCGCGCTGTTCGACACCAGCCGCCCGACGCTGCGCCAGGCGCTCGCGACCTTGGTTACGGAAGGGCTGATCGTGCGCAGGCCACGCACCGGGTCGGTGGTGGTCGCCACCCACATGCCGGTCGTGCTGTCGCACGCGGTCACCTCGGTGAACGAACTGCTCGACTACCCGCGCGACACGCATCGCAAGGTCACCGGCACCTGCTGCGTAAAGGCCGACGATGCACTCGCACAGCAGCTGCACTGCCCGCCAGGCCAGGAATGGTTCCAGATCACCACGCTGCGCTACGCGGGCACCTCGCCCGCACCGCTATGCTGGACCGACACCTACGTGCTGCCGCGGTATGCCGGCGTCACGACGCACCGGCGGCATACGCTGATGCCGGTGTGCGAGCAGATCGTCGAGCTGTACGGCGAGGTGATCGAGCAGGCGGACATCGAGATCTTCGTGATGCGGATACCGAAGCGGATGGCCGCCGCGCTCGAGGCACCCGTGGACTCGCCCGCGATGGGGGTGATGCGCACCTACACCGGCCGAGGCGGCGAGGTGTTCCAGACCACGGTCAGCGTGCACCCGGAGGAGCGCTACCGGTACCGCTTCGAGCTCAAGCGCGAAACGCGCGGGCGCGGAGTCAAGGCACCGCGGTGATCCGCACGCGTCGATGCCCGGCAGGCACGACATGCAGGAATCCGTCGCCTAGGGCCGGATGCCCGCCGCCTTGATCAGCCTCACGTGGCGCTCGTACTCGCTCCGGATGAATGCGGCGAACTGCTCCGGCGTACCGGCCACCAGTTGCGAGCCGTCCTGTTCGAGTACTTCACGGAACTCCGGTGTCTGCGCGGCCTTGACCGTCGCGGCGTTCAGGCGCGCGACCAACTCGGGCGGCGTGCCGGCAGGCACGAGGATGCCGTTCCAACCGCCGTACTCGAAACCGGGCACACCGGACTCCGCGACGGTCGGCACGTCGGGCAGCCCAGGCAATCGTTGCGCGCTGGTCACGGCGAGCACGCGCAGCTTGCCCGAACGCGCGAGCGATGCGGTGGCCACCACCGGCGAGATCGTGAAGTGGGACTCGCCGCCGAGAACTCCGGCCACCGACTGGCCGCCGCCCTTGTACGGTACATGGGTCCACTTGACGCCAGTCATCGCCATAAACAGCTCGCCGACCAGATGGCTGGTCGAGCCGTTGCCGGCCGAGGCCATCATCAGCACGCCTGGCTGCCGCCGCGACAGTGCAATGAGTTCCTTCACCGACTTCGCCGGCAGCGATGGATGCACCGCGATCGCGTTGTAGAAGCGGGACACGAGGCTCACCGGAGCGAAGTCGCGCACCGGGTCGTAGGCGACCTTAGGATAGATTGCCGGGCTTATCGCGAGCGACACCGAGCCGCCGACGTAGATCGTATAACCATCCGTGGGAGCCTTTGCTGCGATCTCGGTACCGATTACCGTGCCGGCGCCGCCGCGGTTATCGATCACCACCGACTGGCCGAGCGTCTCCTGGAGCCGCGCGGCAAACGCGCGCGACCAGAGGTCGGTGCCGCTGCCGGGCGTCCACGGCACGATGAAGCGGATGGGCTTCGACGGCCAGGCAGAAGCGAGGCCCTGCGCCGCTGCTTCAGACGCAGGCAGCGCCGCTCCTGCCGCAAACGCCGCCAGTGCCACCAGACAAAGCCGGCGGAGACCGCTGCACGAGTGTCGCATCCTGCTCCTCCTTGCTCGATACGCAGCGCTTGTCGGGCCACTCTGCAGGCAGCCTCGGGGCGGCGGACGGTGAAATACCCTCAAACGGTTGCGCGCCGGCCCTGCGCGCCCAGCCGCGCCAGCAAGCCGACCTCCTCCAGGTCGCTCCGCATCGCAGCGACCTCGGTAGCGGACAGCGACAGCAGCGGCGGTCGAACTGCGCCTCCGACCATGCCGATCATGTCGCACCAGGCCTTGATATGCGCGATCGGGATGATGTGCTGCTTCAGCCACGGCTCGCGGATCCATCGCTCGTGCACCGCGCGCAGCGGCGCGATGCCATCGCGGATCTTCTTCGCCCCGCCGAGGTCACCGGCCAGCGCCAGCTCGGTATAGTCACGCATCGGGGTATAGCCAGGCACCTGGATCAGGAACGGCGCAGCAGAGGACATGTGCACCTTCATGCCATTGTGCTCGATCAGGTGCAGCAATTCGGTCTCGGACGGGTGGCTGAGCACGATCGAGTCTCCGACCAGCGCCTGGACCTTTGCATAATGGTCGAGCGGCCGGGAACACTTAAGCCCGCAGATGTTCTCGAGCCCGGCAATGCGTGCGGTCACTTCGGGCGACAGCGCGACTTCGGAAAACGGCGTGTCGAACAGCCAGACGCCGATGTTCGTCCGCGCGCTCACGTGCGCGTACCACTGGTAGAGGGCCTCTTCGCTCGCCGGCGGGTAGTAGGGGTTCATCACGATCGCGAAGTCGGCACCGGCGCGCTCGGCCTGATTCGTGAGCTCGACCGTCTCGTCGGCGCTGTGGTGACCGGTGTGCGGGATGGTCAGACAGCGGCCGCGCGCCTCTTCGCAGACGATCTCTACGACGCGCATCCTTTCTTCCTTGGTGAGCGCCCAGAACTCGCCCATGGTGCCGGTACAGAACACGCCGTCGATCTTCAGGTGCTCGATCAGCCAGCGCATGTTGTGACGCAGGCCCGGCTCGTCGATCCGGTTGTCGGGCGTGAACGGCGTGGTGATCGCCGCCCATACGCCGCGGAAACGTTCGAGCGCGGCGCGCTTGGCCTCGCTTCGCTGGTAGTCCATCGTCTGTCCTCCTCTCAGGCATCCGCTGTCCGGCCAGGCTCTACGACCGGGTACGACGCAGAAGTGCCCCCGATGATAGACCCGAAACGCGGTACGCTTTCCCATCCACCGCAACCACCCGGAGCCCCTGCCGCGATGCCAACGATCCTGTCAGCCCTCGCCGAACGCCGCAGCGAGCGCCACTTCTCGAACCGGCCGCTGGAGCCGGAGGTCGTGCAGTTGCTGGTCGAGGCCTTCCGCTGGGCTCCCTCTTCGAACAACAAACAACCCTGGCGGCTGCTGATCGCCCAGGATGCGGCCGCGATCGCCGCCTACGACGACGCGCTGAGCGAGGGCAACCGCGCCTGGGCGACCGCCGCCACGCTCAAGATGGTGGTGGTGGGCAACCCGGACGAGCAGCCCGACCGGAACGGACAGCAGTCCTATCTGCTCGACTGCGGCCTCGCGCTGGAGAACCTGCTGATCCAGGGCTGCGCGCTCGGCCTGACCACCCACGCGATGATCGGCTGGGACTTCGACAAGGTCACGAAGGCGTTCGCGATCCCGGCCCCGATGCGCCCGGTAGCGCTGGTAGTCGCCGGTTACCGCGGCCGGATCGAGGACCTGCCGGAGGAGGTGGCGGCGAAGGACCTCAAGCCGCGCACGCGCAAGCGCGCAGAAGAGGTCGTGGTCTGGAACCGGTTCGGCTGAGGGCGGACCTGCCAGGATGGCCAGCTGCCGCGCCAGACGGCAGCAGCCCCAGCTTCGGAGGAGACAATCGATGCCCTACGCACTCACCTTCAGCCATGTCGGCCTGTTCGTCACCGACATGGATCCGATGGTGGATTTCTACACCGGCTTCCTCGGCTTCGCGGTCAGCGACCGCGGCCCGCGCGAGGCCGGCGGAGAGATCTGCTTCATGACGCGCGACCCGGCAGAACACCACCAGCTCGTGTTCGCTACCGGGCGCCCCGGCGACCTGCCCTTCAACATGATCAACCAGCTCTCGTTCCGGGTCGACAGCCTGTCGACGCTGCGCGAACTGCACCGGGGCCTGTGCGAGCGCGGCATGGACGAGATCCGGCCGATCACGCACGGCAACGCGCTGTCGGTGTATTTCCGCGATCCTGAACAGAACCGGGTCGAGCTGCTGATCGACACACCGTGGTACGTGCCCCAGCCCTACCGCGTCCCGGTCGACCTGTCGCTGCACGACGAGGCCTTGTGGGCGGGCATCGAACGGCAGGTGAGCCGCGTCCCGGGATTCATGATCCACGCCGACTGGAAGCGCAACATCGAGGACCGGATCGCCGCGGCCGATGCCGCCAGGAAGGCGGGCCTCTCATGAACACGCACGAGAACAAGGGCCGACCGGCCGTCGCGGCGATGCTCGCCGGCCTGACGCTGCTGCCCGTAGCGGGTACCGGCGCAGTGCTGGCGGCCGAAGCGCCGTTGGCCTGGCCGTCTCGCCCGGTGCGGCTGGTTTCGCCGTTCGCGCCGGGCGGCAACACCGACATGGTGGGCCGTACGATCGCGCCGCGGCTGGCCGAGCGGCTCGGGCAGAACGTGCTGGTGGACAACCGACCGGGTGCCGGCGGCCTGATCGGCACCGCGGCAGTCGCGAAGGCGCTGCCGGACGGGCACACGCTGCTGTTCGCCAGCGGCGCGTTCACTTCGGTTGCCGCCACCGCGTCGAAGATGCCCTACGATCCGGTGAAGGACTTCGCCTGGGTGTCGATCGTCATCACCTATCCGTTCGCCGTGGTGGTGCGCGCCGACTCGCCGGTGCGCAGCGCGGCCGGGCTGGTCGATCTCGCGCGCCGCAACCCGGGCAAGCTCAACTACGGGTCGGTCGGCATCGGCTCGGTGTTCCATCTGGCCACCGAACTGTTCAACGCGATGGCCGGCACCGACATGCTGCACGTGCCCTTCAAGGGCAGCGCCGAACCTATGACCGAACTGATGGCGGGTCGGCTCGACGTGATCTTCGGCACACTGACCGGCGCCTTCTCGCAGATCCAGGCCAACCGGGTGCGGGCCCTCGCGGTCACCTCGCTCGAGCGCTCGCCTCAACTACCCGACACCCCGACGATGGCCGAGACCCTCCCAGGCTACGAGGTCACCTCGTTCGCGGGCGTGGCCGCGCCCGGGGCAACGCCTAGGCCGATCGTCGACCGGCTCAACCGCGAACTGCACGCAGTGCTGAAGCAGCCGGACATCGGCAAGCTGTTCCTCGAGCTCGGCGGCTCGCTGAAGCTGACCACGCCGTCCGAGGCGGACAGCCATGTGCGGGCCGAGATCGAGAAGTGGCGGCGCATCGTGGCCACGCGGAAGATCGAGGTGCAGTGAACGGCAGCCCCGCGGCGCGGCGCCGCGGGATCAGGCTGCCCGGCGCTGCGCGTGCAGACAACCGATCGCGATCAGCGACGGTATGGCCAGCAGCGCGAAGGCGACGTTGTAGCTGTGGGTGAGCGCGTACGACAGCGAGAACAGCGCAGGCCCGGCCAGCTTTCCGAGGTTGACGTAGATCAGCATGCCGCCGACCACCGCAGCCACCCGACCAGGCGGCGCCTTCTTGCCGACCTCGGCCATCAGAATGCCTGCCCAGGCGCCCGATGCGATGCCCAGCGCCGCGAACAGCGCGAACACGAGCCACGTCGGCCAGGCCAGCGAGAGCCAGACAAACGCCACGCTTAGCAGCAGCATCGTCCACGACATCCACAGCAGCACCCGCTCGGCGCTGCCGATGCGGTCGGCGATCCAGCCGGCGAGCATCCGCCCGACCGTGCTTGCGACCTGCACCGCCGTGAGGACGAGGCCGGCCTGCACCAGCGTCATGTCGAGCACCGCGACGCAGGCGACGACCGCGAAGGTCGCGACGCAGAACTGCGCCCAGCAGAACGACATCCCGGCGAAGGACAGCAGCCGCACGCTGCGGTCGCGCCAGTTCGACCGGAAACCCTCGAGCGGGTTGCGCGCGAAGGCGGGGTGCGTGGGGTCGCGATCATCGTCCCAGGCCGGTCGACCGACCTGCAGCAGGACGATCGCCAGACCGAGCATGAACACGGCCTGCAGGAACGCCCAGCGCCAGCCGAAGTTCACCGCGAGCGCGGGCGCGGCCAGCGCCGCGATCACCCCGCCCAGCGGCACGCTGGTCTGCTGCAGCGAGAACACCAGGTTGCGCCGGGCCGGAGGCGCGAAGCGCATCATCAGCGCCGAAGCCGGCGGCGCGAGCAGCCCGAAGCCCAGGCCGATGACCAGCGAGCCCGGCAGCAGGAAGGCCGCCGATGGCAGGATCGAGCAGAGCATGCCCGCCGCGACCAGGCACTGGCCGATCTGCGCCGTGCGCGCCGAGCCCAGTCGGCGGCTCACGCCGACGCAGGCCAGCAGCGATGCGATCAGGCCCAGGCTCACCACGCTGATGTGGTAGCCGACCAGCGAGGCGTCGATGCCGTATTCGGCAGCCACTACCGGCGCGATCGCCGGCAGCACGAGCAGCGAGCTCACGGACATCGCATGGCTGAACGTGAGCGTGCCGACGAGAAAGGCCAGCGACGGCGCACGCCGCGCACACACCGAGGCATCGGCGCTCAAGCCCGCCTCCTGCACATCGCCGGTTCCTGCTGCCGTTGCGTGGACATCATGCCTGCCGGTGCGGCCCACCTGGGCAGCCATCGAATCGTGGACGGGAAGTTTAACGGGCGCGGATCGTCGGCGCAGCCAGGTCCCCGCTGGACGCTCCCGCGCCTGAAGGCTGATACTCTGCGCGCTCGATTCCGGAGGAACTGCAGATGACCAGGGGACTCGTACCCACCCAGAACCGCTATGACTACGTCCCGCTCAACGAGCGCAAGGACTACAGCTGGCCGGGCGGCAAGCGCCTCGCTTTCTGCATCACCACGAACGTCGAGGTATTCGCGTTCGGCAAGGGCCGCGGCCATGACAGCGCGAAGCACGGCGAGCCGCAGACGCAGCGTAACTACTCCTGGCGCGACTACGGTAACCGGATCGGCATCTGGCGCTTCTTCGACATGTTCGACCAGTTCAAGCTGCCTGCCGCGCACAACGCCAACAGCCTGCTCTGCGTCCACTATCCGCAGATCATCGACGCGATCCGCAAGCGTGGCGACGAGATCGTCGGCCACGGCCGCACCAACGCCGAGAACCTGAAGGACTTCCTCTGGGAGGAGGACGAAGCGCGGGTGATCAAGGACGTGACCGACACCTTCGCGGCGGCCGGCGTCCCGGCCACCGGCTGGATGGGCGCGGGTGCCTACGAGAACGCGACCACGCCCGACCTGCTCAAGGAGGCGGGGTACCGCTACGTGATGGACTGGCCGGCCGACGACCAGCCTTTCTGGATGCGCACGCGGTCAGGTCCGATCCTGTCGGTGCCCTACCCGGTCGAGCTGAACGACTCGCCCGCGGTCGTGCACCGGCAGCACAGCGCACACGAGTTCTGCGACATGCTGGTCGACCAGTTCGACGAGATGGTCGAGCAGAGCGAGCACGCGCCGCTGGTCTGCAACCTGTCGATCCATCCGTACGTGTTCGGCCAGCCGTTCCGCCTGCGCGTGCTGCGCAATGCGCTGTCGCACTGCGTGAACCACGCGCTGAAGGACCGGGTCTGGTTCTGCAAGCCGGGCGATATCGCCGACTACTGCTACACGCTCGAGCCGGGGATCGTCCCGGGCAGCTGATCGGCCATCGGCGCGAACCGCAGCCGGCGCACACCGTCGACCGCGATCTCGCCGAAGAACATCGCGTATGGCCGCACCCACAGGCCGCTGTCGCCATACAGCGGCCGGTAGAGCACCAGCGGCTCCAGCGTCTCGCTGTGGCGGACCACGCCGACGACCTCGTACTCGCCACCCTTGTAGTGGCGGTAGCGGCCGGCGGGCGCGGGCGGAAGGGGCGGAAGGGGCGGCAGGGGCGGCAGGGGCGGCAGGTCAGACATCGGAACCTCTCGAGGCATCGTCGCGCGGCGCAGACCGAACACGACCGGCGCCTGATGCGGTAGCTTACCTGCGTCGCTCCTGACCCGCCCCACCGACCGCCCCCATGCCCGAGCATCCGCCTCCCACCTTCTGCATCCGCGGCGGCGACTACGAGCACCTGCTCGGGTTGCCCGGCGAGCGGAGGGGTTTCCGCTTCACCGTCGAGACGATGTCGCCGAACGAGATCTTCAAGGCGATGATGCACGCGCGGCCGTACGAGGTGTGCGAGTTCTCGCTCGCGAACTACCTCACGCTGCGCGCCAGCGGCGAGGACTGGGTGACCGCGATCCCGGTCTTTCCCAACCGTGCTTTCCGCCACGGCACGCTGATCACGCGGCGCGACAGCGACATCGTGTCACCGACGCAGCTGGCCGGGCGCCGGATCGCGGTCGACGACTACACGATGACCGCTGCGGTCTGGGTGCGTGGCCTGCTCGAGGACGAATACGGCGTCGACTGGCGCTCGATCACGTGGGTGACCTGCAGTAACCAGCGCCGTCCGGCCCCCGAAGGCGCGCGCATCGAGTTCATGGAAGGCGCGACCGAGGACCT